>CAYGVY010000035.1:0-9857 GCA_964353435.1 uncultured Thermoplasmatales archaeon
ACCCTGAATTTAAATTCATCACAAGCCAAGAATTCAAAGACACCATCTTCCACATGAGACCACCATCGGAAGAACGCGTTGAAATCCTTGATCTGAGCAGCCTCGTCGGTGATAATACAACCTTCAATAAAACCACCGACTTTACTATTCCAAAAAATCACGCCAAGGAAAAATCCCATCCTGAAGACCACAATCACAAAAGAACAGAGGTTATCGATACACGAACACTCAAACAAAAAATATACGAAGACGTCTTAAACAACGCAATGAAACAAGCTGAACAAAGCGAAAAAAAACAACTCTACTTTCTCAGCAGCAAAGACAATAACGATAAAAAACAAAAAAAACTTGAAATCGAACAAACCTACATCCCCGTCGACTTCGAAGAACGGTCCAAAGAACTCAAAGAACAACAGAACGAAGAGGAAGAACAAAAACAACAACAAGAACAAAAAATACAAAAACAACTCGAACGCGAACACGAAAAACTCGAAAAATTGGAAACCAAAAAAGCTATACTCGAGGAAAAAAAACAAGAGCTCAAACAAAAGGATAAAAAACCACATAAGAAAGAACAACATCTCGCAAGAACCAATCGTGACCTAAAAAAACAAGAAAAAGAACAAAAGCGACTCCAACGTCTTGAGCTACGACAAGCTCGTATAGAGGAAAAACGGCGCAAGAAGGAAGAAAAAAGATCACTCAAAGCAAAACAGAAACAACAACGCCTCAAAGGCAAAGGAAAAGAAAAACAGCAAAAACCAACAAAACAAAAAACCGAAAGCAAAAGCCTTTTTAAGAAAGAAAAACACACCACATCCCTTGAGCTTGACGAAGACATTAAAAAAATCCTTCTTATGACCGACACACTCCTTGGTGAACTACCTGAGGATGTCATCAACAGATTTATGCAATCTGAAGATTTTGAACTCTACGAGAAAGTAATGAATAAATACAAAATAAAGTGAGAACCATGGGCCTTTTAGAAAAAGCACAACAAAAAAAAGGGCATGCTACAGTCCCAGAAGAACTACCCCTAATCAAAGGAAAAAAACGACAGCAATCAGCACATCAACAAAAAGAAACAACACAAAATGAAGACAACCAACAATCAACAGAAGCATATCGCATAGCCTTACCAGAAAAAACCACAAAACAACCACGAAGTCTTCTTGAAAAAGCACAACAAAAAAAAGCAAATCCCGAACGAATACAACAAACACAGCCCCCTGAACAAAAAACCACAGAAACACCAAAAAGCCTGCTTGCACAAGTACGACAAAAAAAAGTCGAAGCACCACCTGGAGAGATCCTACAAATCGGTGAGAAAAAAATCCAAATCATTGAAGAACAAAAAGGATTTGGCTGGAAAAAACAAGGGACAAAACGCATCATCTACGACCACACCAACCATGAATACGTCTTCGAAGTCATCGAACCACAACTCAACGAAGAAGAAAAACAAACAAAAAACGAAATCTCCCACCTCTTCAAAATGCTTGCAGATATTAACACATTTGATATGATCCCTGAAGAAAAGGAAAAATTTTTAGAAACAACGATTGAACAAGTCATCAGCGATAACCATATCTATTTCGAAGAAGAATCCAAAGACACGATCTTTTACCATATCTTCAGAGATTTCCTTGGCTACGGACGCATCGATATCCTCATGCATGACGACGGGATTGAAGATATCTCCTGCGACGGACCAGACACCCCCATCTTCATCCACCATCGAAAATACGAGGCTATCGAAACCAACATTTTTTTTGATTCAGAACCCGAACTCAACTCATTTCTCGTTCGACTCTGCCAGGTCTCCGGAAAACAAATCTCAATTTTCTCACCAATCGTTGACGGAAAACTCCCTGACGGCTCCCGTTTACAAGCAACCCTCGCACGAACCGTCACGAAAGGATCCACCTTCACGATACGAAAATTCAAAGAGGTACCGCTCACCCCTATCGACTTAATCGAGTACAAATCAATGTCAACAGAAATGGCGGCCTACTTCTGGATTGCGATCGAAGACGGCGCCTCCGTGCTCTTCTGTGGAGGAACCGCCAGCGGAAAAACCACCGCACTGAACGCCCTCATGCTGTTCATCCCTTCCTCTCATAAAATCATCTCTATCGAAGATACACGGGAAGTCAACATCCCCCATAAAAACTGGATCGCAGGAACCACCAGAAAAGGATTTGCCGCAGGTGATGAAAGCAAAACTGGAAAAGACATCGACATGTTCGACCTCATCAGAGCAGCATTGCGACAACGACCGCGCGTCATCATCGTCGGAGAAGTCCGAGGAAAAGAAGCATACAGCCTCTTCCAAGCCATGGCGACCGGACACACCGCATACGCCACAGTCCACGCAAGCACGATTCATACCCTTATTCAACGACTCGAAAACCCGCCCATAGAACTCCCCCGAGCACTCCTCACCTCACTGGACATCATCGTCTTCCAAAACGCGGTTGACATCGGAGGAAAAATGGTCAGACGCATGACGAGCGTCACCGAGATCATTAAACTCGACACTGACACCAATCAACTCATCTTCATGGCGCCCTACACTTGGATTTCCAAGACCGACGACCGCTTTGACAGCTCCGGGTCAAGCAAAATCTTCAACCGCATCAAACAACAGAATGATTGGACCGACGAACAACTTCTGCAAGAACTTAACAACCGGATTCTCGTCCTTGAATGGATGCGAAAGAAAAAAATCAATTCGTATAAGAAATTCGGCAACATCATCGCCGAGTACAAGAAATTCCCTGAAAAAATCCTAGAAATAGCGGCGAGGGATACGGAAGAATGAAATCGACGAAATACACACGATTTTGTCGACGACTCTTATCCGGCACCTTTGAAAAATTCAATGTCAGCGAGACAAGTAAAAACAACATGCTTGAAAAAGCAAACATCAGCATGATGTACCAAGAGTACTACTCGATGATTCTCATGAACATCATACTTGGGTTTATCACTTCATTCTTCTCAACACTGTTCCTGTATCTTCTCGTCCCGAACAACATCACCGCGTTACTTCTCCTGGTTGTGACCTCCATTGTTCCTGTTCTTATTGGTATGGTGTACCTCCAATTACCAGCAGTAAAAGCAAAATCACGAGGAAAAAACATCGACCGTCACCTCCCCTACGTCGCTAACTTCATCAACACGATGTCCGTTGCTGGAATTTCTCCCTCAGAAATCTTTGGTACTCTCTCCGGTATAGAACTCTATGGTGAAGTTCAAAAAGAAGCAAAGAAAATCACCACAGAAATTGAGCTCATGGGCCTTGATGCAATCACCGCATTAAAAAACGCGATAGTGATTTCCCCCTCAAGAAAATTCAAAGACTTCCTTCAGGGAATCATCGCAGTCCTCCAATCAGGAAGCGAGTTAGCCCCGTATTTTAATCGCTGTGTCGACCGATACATGTTCGACGATTTAGACGAACGCAAAAAAAACCTTGAGTCCCTCGCCATCATGGCAGAAAGTTTCGTCACCACTGTCATCGCGTTCCCCTTGTTCCTTGTGATCATCCTCTCCATCATGGGACTTACCAGCGGTGGCATCTCCTTTGATTTCCTGTACATCATCTCCCTTTTCATACTCCCCATGGCATATTTCGGTTTCTATGTAATGATGAAATCAGGGATGGGTGAAGAAGTATAAAGAAACTCAGAATCGTCAAAGAATACAACATCAATAGGAAATACGGAAAAGATAAATCAATTGAGGTCATCATCGGAATTTCGGTTCTTCTCGCATCTCTTTTCTTTGTCTTTGGATTCTTCGCTTTTATCGGTCATCCCATCATCAATGTCGGTTTTATCCAACCCATCGATTACCTTGTTTTCGGCGTTCTGGGTTGCATCGGACCACTTGGCTTTTACAACTCAATGAAACAAAAACAAAAACGCGAAATCATGGATAAACTCCCTGACTTCCTACGAGATATCGCTAACTCCTCCGCATCAGGGATGACTATCTACGACTCTATCAGATCAGCATCCGAGGGTGATTACGGGCAGTTAACCAAAGAACTCAAAATGACGGTTGCACAGCTTTCCTGGGGTATCCCTATAGATGAAGCGTTAACAAATTTTGGGGAACGCGTCAACACCAATGAAGTAAAACGACTCGCTATCACCATCAACAAGGCCTTGGAAATCGGGGGAAACACCTCCGCGGTCTTCAACGCAGCCGCAAAAGAACTCGACCAAATCCGGCGCGTCGAACAACAACGACGAACCGAGATGTCCATGTACAGCATCGTTATTTTCATTAGTTTTTTTGTGTTCCTCGCGGTCATCCTGGTCATCAACGGAACGATCTTCCAGGCAATCTACGCACTTCAAGGAAAAATGGCGGGAAAAGCAATCGGGAACATCAGAATAGCAAATATTGATCCAAGTGAGGTAAAAACCATGTTTTTTACCTTTGTCTTTGTGCAAAGCCTTGGCGGCGGACTGCTCGGCGGCTTCATGATGGAGGGACGACTCTCTGGAGGCATACGACAAGCGTTTGTCCTCGTTCTCATCTCCTTTCTCACCTTTAAAATCCTCTTCTAGATTGTCAAACTAGCCATAATGTCACGATACCATTAAATAGACAATGACAACAGAGAAGTACTTGTGGTTAGGAGTGATGAAGAACAAGACGTTCTCTGGTAATTCTTATGCAGCATCGGAAGTAGTAGGTGCGATTATTCTTGTTCTTATTGCAGTCGGTGCTTTCGGCGCGATTTATTATCAAGTCTTCCCCGTGCCACTCCCTTCTCCTGATTCGCATATAAAATTAATGGGATATATTGATGACGAAAGAAACGTCATAATAGAACACGTTGGTGGAGAGCCTCTTATTTCCTATAAAATCCTATCTGAGCGCGAAAATGGACAAAGAAATATGTCTGTTTATGAAAATTCACCACTGATGATGGGCGATCCTCTTCCTATCAATATATGTCTAAATGCAACAGAAAAACAGATACAGGTTAAAGTGTGGAGTGTACAAAAAGACGGGAGTGAACAGATCATCTTCGATGGTATCCTGGCACCAGACGAACACCCCCCTGGGCCGGGTACATCACCCTTACCTGATCCTATGTCGATATCAACCTTACGAACCAGAACAATTGACGAAGACCTTATTTGTTATAACTACACAATAGTCCCTAATATTAATCCGGTTACTTTCATCTACAATTGGATGGTCGCTTCGACCGGTCCGTATTCATCACTTACAAGGGTTTTAATGCCATTTGACACTCAGAACCCCTTCCAAACAAAAGATTATTCAGGAAATTTCTACAACGGAACCATAAACGGAGCAACCTGGACGAACACCGGGAAGCTTGGTGGTGCGTACCAATTTGGTGGCGATGACTTCATTTCAATCCCGTACTGTTTTGAAAACAATTACATCGATAAGATCACGGTCGAAGCATGGATAAAAACCAGTCTTACCTCAGGAACTATCATGTCGTATAACCGAAATAAATACTGGGAACTTGCGGTGACTGACGGGCATGTTAAATGGAGTACAAATTCAAGTGATGGTGCTGCCGATAGTATCGGAACCATGTTGGTCAATGATAACCTCTGGCATCTCGTTGCCGCGACCTACGACGCTTCTTTAGGGGATTGCGCCATTTATATTGACGGCAGACTCGATACCTACAAACACATCCATGCCGCAGGCAAACTCCTCGGCTCCGGCGATACCTCAGTTGGTTCCATTGGAAAAGGAACCGGTGTTGCAGGAAGACAAACCATTTTCTCAACCGGCTTCGAAGCACAAGATGAAAAAAATCAGTGGATAGAAAACAATGGAACCGGCGGAGCACAGCAGCAGAACTGGGTAAACCTCCGCTATGATAATTTCAACTCAGCATGGGGCAGTTATGTCCCTGGAAGCAATGGCACGTATGCTGATTGTTATCGATCTACTTCCTATAAATATGAAGGAACCTCTTCCGCATGTGTACGAGATAACAGTGGCACATCTTCATCGTTCACACTAACCAACAGTATCGATGTAGATACCCCCGCGTACAAATCCTTAAAGGTTGATTTCTGGTGGATGTGGCGAGGCAACGGGTGGGCAGACGGAGAAGACTGGTGGCTTCGCTATTACAATGGAACCGCCTGGGTTACCGTCCTTGATATCAACTACCCAAGCACTTATACAAAAAGTGTCTGGTACCATACCGTCGTCTACATCAATGAAAGCAACTATAGATTCCCCGTCAACATGAGACTTCGCTTCCAATGTGACGCAAGCTACGACGATGACCTTGTATATATCGATCAAATCTATATCAATGCAACAAGCTATTCAAGAATAGAATGTGATTTTAATTTACTCCCCTCAACCACGTTCACACCGTATACCGGGTCGTTTTCAATTGGTGGGTCTGGTGATTTCGATCCAGAATATGCCGCATTCAACAGAACCGGCATTGACCTCTCAGGATACTCAAATGTAAAAATCTCAGTGTGGTACAGCTATAAAAACACAGAGAGCAATGATTTCCTGGGATTATATTACCGAAATGGGAGCCAATGGAAACCGATTTTTGAGGTGACCAATCCTCAAATGGTCGGAGGGCAGAAACCCTGGACACAAGTGCAATTCGACCTACCAAAATCACTCACTGTACTCCGCTTACAGTTCAAATGGCGGACAACCGCAGCAAACGAATACATGGGAATCGATGATCTGGAGGTTACTGGGGTACGACTCGCAGGGGAAGTAAACTTCACTGGTATTGTTGACGAAGTAAAAATCTATCCACGAGCACTTACACCAGAACAACTCTATCAGAATTATCTGTGTACAAAAGATGGAGATTCAACAAGAAGTGTCATTGTCTCAGAAGAAATACGTCTTGACCAATACTGGAAATGTCTGGTCACTCCCAATGATGGGATGTATGATGATAGCACCACTGAGTCTAATATCTTATTTGTAATCAACTATGGTGGAGGCGGATAGAAAATGAACAAAAAAATAAATACAATCGGGATCACCTTCCTGCTGGTGTTTCTCGTTTTCGTAGCAATTTCCCCAGAGCCGGTGAACGCAGGTTCGTACGATGGCAATGATCTTGCAATTGCCTTGCTTGAAAATCAATCAACTCTGATAAGTTCTCAATATTGGGATAGAGACACCGGTGGACATCGACAAGCTGTAGCTATCGCTTCGCGAGGAAACCTTATCCCAACCGATGGATCAACATTCGCATTGTTTAGTACAGGACGTGCAGATCTTGTTCTCGCCACTTCAAACGGACTGAACCCAGGGAATGAACGCGGAAACTGGTTCCAAGCAGGACAATATGGAAACCCACGAGACGAAGCAAACCTCCAACTTCAACTACGCGTCCCTGCTTTCATGCATTACCTCTATTATGATGTTCAATTTTTTACTGTTGAATACCCGGATTATGTCGGAACCCAATATAATGACCAACTCACTATTACGGTAAACTCGCCGTCAAAGGGAGTATCGTCTTACATAATTAACGTCAATGGTGGGGACTTCGTCCTCAACGCTCGTGATACCGCCCTGCTTGGGACAGGGTATAATTTGTTTGCTCAGGATAATAGCCCCTCAGGAGTCGACTGGCTTCAGACTACACCAAATTCCAATGGTGTCGATGCGGGCGCATCCGCACTCATTGGTCGTGAACACCCGGTGTCGCCTGGTGAAATCATTACCCTTACCATTGATTTGAAGGACGAAGGGGATAATCAATTTGACAGTATGGCGTTCTTCGATAACCTCAGATTCTCCGGGTTTGCAAAAACACAGATACTCGCACGAAAAACAGTCACTGACATCAATGCTGGCCTTGTCCAATGCGAAGACTTGTTAGAGTATTCGATAACCATAAGTAATATTGGCACCGCAGCTCAAACCAACAACCCGGGATATGAATTTGAAGATATCATCCCTGCACACATGCAGTATGTTGCTGGATCTGCGACCGCTGGATCAGGAACAATCACCTATGACGGCGGAACCAATAAAATCCTCTGGGATGGTAACATCCCTGCGCAAAGCAGTATCGCGTTAAATTTCATGGTCAGCGTCAATACTGGCTTAGTCAACGGAACGAAAATTTCAAACCAAGGAGTCGTACACTGGGACGAAAACGAGGATGGAATAAACGAGAAAAACGAACTTACAGATGACCCTGCGGTAAACGACGGCATTGACCAAGATGGAGACGGTGAAACCGGTGATGATGACCCAACCATCGTCAGCGTCTGGTCGTATGATGCACCGACCATTCTTACTGAGGATTTCGCTGACTTCGACGATATCGTCGGCGGCAAAGCACAAGACTCATACCAAGGTCAAGTCTGGTTTGATACCAGTGAACAATCCGGTGAATCGAATTTCGAAGTCTCCCCTAGCTATCATTATTTCACCGCGAAATCCTTCAAGACCAAACTCCGATCCACGAACACCATCCAGTATTGGAACTATTCCTTCTCCATGTTCAACAGCGAAATAATCTCCTGGGAAACCTGGTTTGCCTGCGGAAACAGCAGCGAGCCAGCAGACCTCTGCGCTGATTTCAAAACAACCAGTGGTAATGATATTACAAAGATAAAATTTGACTACGTCTACGTCAGTGGCACTCTTCACTCCTCCTGCTATCAAGTAAAAATGAGCATTAACACACCAAGCGGATGGGTTCAGCTGCATTCTGATTATGCAAATGGATATCTCTATAATGGGTGGTACAAATTACGGATAGAGAAGAATGGAGATGCATCTATGAATTATTCACTGTCGAGACCTGGTGGTGTAGGAATGACAGATTTTGTTACAGGCCAAGGCTTAGGCTCGTCTTTCAGCAATCTTGCACGTGTTGAATGGTATTCCACACGAAACCCGGTAGTCAGCCCGATTGTCTTCTGGGATGAGCACACAGTCAGCCTTGTCTCCATTTCATAAGGTGGTGTAGAAAGTATGGCACGTGAATTCACACGAAACATGTTCATCATGCTGATTTCAATCATGGTTGGTGTCGTCATTATCACGTTCTTCGTCGGTGATATCATGAACCGATCAAAAATAGACACACTTACCGAACAACATACTATTGAAATCTCAGATATCAACAGTAGAAATGAGAACTTCACCAATTACTACTTACAAGGTGCTGTCAAAATGGATTCAGCACGTGAAGTCAGAGAAGTCGCCAACTACCATTTTGATTTCGCGTTATTTTGGTTTAATAACGCGTTAGCCAATCAAAGTAAAAATCTCACGAAGCAGTGTATTGATAATTGTACAAACGCGATGCAAAAATACCTTGGCTCCTATGAGAATTTCGGGAAATCAAAACCCTATTTTGAGATGGCAAAAAATTTCACAAATAACTCGCGATACCTTGAGGTGCTTGGCTACTACATCGGGTTTGCAGGCGCAGGACAAAACATCACGATGTTACGGTACAACGCTAGCGATTATCTCAGACGCGCAGCAGAGAACCTGTCATTTGGAAACATGGAAGCTGTGGCCCTACTCATGGAGAACTTCACTCTTATCGAACAAGCCTACCAAGGAGCACAGCAGGAATACCAGGAGTTTCGGTACCAGATTGACGGTTATATCTTCTTTAGCACAATCCGCGAAATCCCTGATCAACAATAAATCATGTTTTTTTCCCTGCGGATAGTCTTTTCGTCCTTCTTTTCTTAAAAGAAACGCTTCCAAAAAATTAAAGAAAGAGAAGTGATTACCCCCAGCTACACACAAACAAGAATCTCTGCCCCGGTAGTGTAGTGGCCTATCATGAAGCCCTGTCGAGGCTTCGACTTGGGTTC
>CAYGVY010000036.1:0-9700 GCA_964353435.1 uncultured Thermoplasmatales archaeon
AAATGTTTCGAAAGTGAAAAGTTAATGTATCTCCGTGAGATGTTGAAAACTGATGAATTACGATGTTATCCTGGTGCGATACGGCGAGCTTTCGCTTAAAAGCACCTATGTGCGGAAGTATTTCGAATCAATTCTTGTGAGAAATATAAAAAAAGCGCTTGCACAGGAGAGCATTCCACACAGTATCACAAAGGAACGAGGGAGAATCTATCTTTCCACAACGGAAATCTCCAAGAGCATTATGGTATTATCAAGAATTTTTGGTATCGTCTCATTCAGCCCTGCAGTTCAAACAACGTCTGATATGGAGGACATGTCGATGTTAGCGTTACAACTTGCTAAAACCATTCTGACCGAGGAAAAAAGTTTTGCGATTCGGGCAACAAGAGTTGGAACGCACACGTTCTCTAGTCAGCAGGTGGCAGTACATATCGGTAATGATATCGTCAAAGCAACCCATGCAGGTGTAGATTTAACCAATCCTGATATCGAACTTTTTATTGAAATCCGAGATAAGAAATCATTTCTTTTCACAGAAAAACTCAGTGGCGTTGGTGGACTTCCGTTGGGCACACAAGGAAAAATTCTTGCGCGGATTTCACACCCTGCTTCCTTGCTTGCCGCATGGTACCTTCTGCACCGAGGATGTACCCTGCTGATAGCCACAACAAAACAATTACCTAATGAGACTATCCATTCTTTTCTTTCACACTGGTACGCCCCATCAGATATCATTGCCATTGATCCAACTGCACGAAACTACACGAAAAACCTTTCCTTTATCGCTTTGAAATATGATTGTGATGCAATAGTCACGGGTCATACCCTTGAAAACCCATGTTATACGTTGTCAGAAATCGCATTGCTGAAAAAACACAGTAATCTCCCAATCCTCACACCGCTCATCGCTTTAGAGGAGAAAGAAATTGAGAATCTCTGTCAAATGCGAGGAATACCAGCATGAATATCGTAGTGATCGGAGCAGGTGCAATAGGATCTCTTTTTGGTGCGCTTCTCTCGAAAAAGAACACCGTGGTTCTTGTGGGGAGAACACCTCATATCAATGCGATACAACACCGGGGTTTGAACATCACCGGGAAAAACCAACTGCATGCGACACTCACCGCATTCGATTCAACGAAGAATGTGACCACTACCCCAGATCTTATCCTTCTAACCGTCAAATCCTATGATACAGCGACGGCGATCAAACACACTGTTCCCCTCCTCGGTTCAGAGACCGTAGTATTATCTCTTCAAAACGGATTAGATAATATCGAAAATATAGAGCAGGTTATTGAGAAAAACCGAATTCTTGCAGGTGTTACCATGCATGGCGCTATATTCTCAAACCCAGGTGAAATTGTTCATACCGGGAAAGGAACAACCATTCTCGGGGAATTGAATGGCACACGGTCACAGCGTCTTGAGAATATTGTCCATGTCTTCAATGAAGCAGGAATTGAGACATCCATAAGTACTGATATTAAAAAGGAAATCTGGGCGAAAGCAATCATTAATTCAAGCATCAATCCGTTAACCACATTCTTGCGGTGTCGAAATGGATATCTCTTGGAAAATCCTTTGTTAGAATATTTCGTAGAAGCCGTCTGTACGGAATCTACCAATGTCGCCAGAGCGGAGGGAATAGGACTCCTTACGGTCGATATGATTAAACGAACAAAAAAGGTGATTACCAAAACCGCAGAGAACTACTCCTCGATGTTACAGAGCAGTCAACAAGGAAAGATAACGGAGATAGAGTCAATTAACGGAAAACTTGTGTTTCTTGGAAAAAAGCATGGGATTCCAACACCGCTCAACAAAATTCTCTGTACGCTTGTCACCTCGTCTTCTCACACATAACCGAGTGTTTCTCTCTGAATTGACCATGACGAATATATGATACTTCGAAGGTAGTCATAACGTATAAAAACGATTACCATATAGTAGAGCAAAGGTGATTGTCAATAAATTCATTTCTCAATCCAGTGACCGGCCTTCCTTTCCTCAAACATTTTCTCTTTGACTCAGAACGACTGTATCGGATAAAGCCCAAACAATTGGAGAAATACCGAGATAAAGCGCTGAGAAGAGTCATGAAATACGCATATACCGTGCCTCTCTACCATGACAAATATAAGAAAGCCGGATTACACCCTGAAGACATTAAAGAGATGAGAGATATCACAAAATTACCATTTATTACCAAGAAAGACTTAGTCGATAACTACCCGAATGGCATCATCCCACCCCACTATGACATCAAGAAAGCATATGTTGTAAGTACGAGTGGTTCAACAGGGAAACCTGTCTCTTCTTTTTTAGATTTCTCGGTGTACAGCGAAGGAGTTGGAGCCTCCCTTCGTATCATGAAAGCTTATGATCTCAATTGGAGGAAAACCCGATACGTGAATATCGGGACGTTCGTCTCAGGTAAAGCAGATGAAGTCGCACGTCAAGCATTTTTTTCTCAAGCGAAATTTGCCTACTCATCAAGCAATTACATCGGCATTAACGCGTTCGAACCGATTAAAGAGATTATGAAAAAATTAGATGAAATCAAACCCGATGCGATCCTCTCCTACCCAGTTACCTATCAAAATTTAGCGTACCTAAAAATGAAAGGGTATGGAAAGAATGTACATCCGAAAGTCCTCCTGGTAGGTGGGTACCTTCTCGACGAGTACACGAGAAACTATGTCGAAGAAGCTTTTGGGTGCAAAATGTGTAACGGTTATGGTGCAGCAGAAACATCCTCTGAAGCATCTATAGCGTTTGAATGCGTCAACAAAACATGGCATATTAACACTGACTTTTACCACGTCGAAACCATCGATGAAAACCTGCAGCTTGTCGGGAACGGAGAAATTGGACATATCGTTGTGACCAGGTTATTTGGGAAAGCGACACCAATTATCCGGTACACAGGTCTTGATGATTGGGTAACGTTGACCGAGGAGTACGATTGTGAGTGTGGGTTAACGACACCCACTTTCAGAGAGGGTGTTGAAGGGAGGAGGAGTTCGAGCATCATACTGCCTGATGGACGAATTTACCCAGCAGCCACCTTCGCGAACCTGTCAGATGTCTTTAACAAAATGAAGACCAGAAAAGTAAAACAGTTTCAGATTGTACAGAAGAAAGTGGATGAGTTTGACATCCTGATAATCATCGATGAGGGTCTGAGAAATGCTGATCCACCAGTCGATGAATTATTCAAGAGAGTCAAAGACGTCTATCAAGAAAAAGTAGGACAAGATGTAAAAATTAATGTAAAAGAGGTAAACGATATTGAGTCTCCTCCAAATAAACCAGCATCGCAGGTGATCTCCCTGATCACTCAGAAAGAGCGGGAGCGCATTATTGAAAATTCAAAATAATAAGACTCAATTACGATACCATTTCATTATCTACAAATACTCCTTCCACCCTCTTGATGGTTTGAAATTGAAATATCGATTGTTTTTTTCCTTAAAAAGGCCTTCAAATTCTTTGGCGTTTGTAATTAGGTCGATATCATGCTCCGTATATTCAGAAATCTTATATCTATCTAGACTAGGTAGATTACTGAATTGTGGTATTTTGTGATACTCAAAACCCATCAAGGTAGTCCCTGTGATATCTACTAAAAACGGGTCAAATCCACCGATGAGCACTCCACATGGTTTCGGTGTTGGATATATCGGACCTTCTTGTTCTCCTCCGATAATGCCATCGATAATGGAGAAATAGTGTCTCTTTCGTACATTCTGAAGGTGGCCGGTGGTATCTGCGTAGAATAAAATCCGGTTTAAATCAATGATAACTCGCCATATCGTATCATTGAAATGCCAGTTCCCCGGGCTTATTTTGTTATCTACATCGCTAATAAAATTTTTATTGATGGCTTGGAGGAGTTTCGCTGTAGCCTTCACAAGTTTATCTAAAAGAACGTTATGGTGTGATAAAAAATAATCCGAGCCGAATCGTAGAAGCCGGAGCTGGAGTTGTAATTTCAAAGAGAGATCATCAGGGATTTCATCTCCACCTTTTTTTGGGGAACCAAGCTGGAAGTGCGGTAAATAATTTTTATCTCCACTGATGCCAACCATGTTCTTTAAATTTAATGTGACCCCCGCTTTTTTATGGACCTTCAGTTTTGGAACCGAAATGATGACGTCAGCATGCAGAATTGTATTTGGAATGAGGTATTCATGACGATTACCTTGGTGATGCTGAATGGTTTCCTTCCTGTTATAGTCGGTTCCTTGAAACTTCCTTGGTTCCTGAATCGAACTGAGTTGGCTCAGCTGCCCTAAATCAATGATAGTGTACCCTTCAGGATCACCATTTAGTACTATCTTTGAATCACATTCAGTGAACTGGTACTCGTTCAACGGGTACATCATCTTTCTGAGGTCATAAATGCTGATTTCAACACCGCGTTTCTTTTTGTAAAATTCGCTAATCGAGGGTAATTTCGTACTCTCGAGCAAATGGTTAAAATCACAATGCCCCAGAGGGGTATCAGCGATGATAAGACGTCCTGTTCCATTCAGCGCGATACTACAGTAGTCTACGACTGCTCGTATGACCGATGGATGCGTAATGATGCTGTAGAGATCCGCCCCCTTAACATGAGCATCAAGCACGAGATTCGGTTTGATGACCACCGTGTTTCCAGGATGTATCAACTCTTTAAATGGATTCCACTGTGCAGTCCCATACTGTTCTGCATCTAACCCGAGGTGGTAAAGAAGGTCTCGGACAGTTTTATATACGGTATTCGTTTTATCGATTTCATCGAACGGGTATTCAAGATATTTTTCTGGCGGGTGAAACGGGGGGGTATTTGGATAGCTTTTCTTTTCAGCTTGGAGAACCACAACTCTTTTTTCATCCATTTTTCGGCATCCTGTCTCCAACGAGGAGAAGATTCCAACAATGATAACAAACTGTCTTTATTTCCTTTTCTTGATTCGTATTTAACTTAGGGAGCCATTGTGTCAAAGACACTCCCCTTTTTCTGCTGGAGGAATAATTTTAATCCCGCGTAAAAAACACGGAAGTTTCTGTATACAAATATCTGACGGAAGAGCTGAGATATAATGTACCGAGGGCTGAAATAAAATCGCTGATACGCCTCGGTGATTTTATTTCGAAACACCTCAAGGGACATATTACCTAATCCTTCACGGGTGTTATTCATAAGGAACAAATCACTTTCTTTGACGATTCCCTCCCGAAATGCATCGTCCCAGAGCGAGCTTCCCTTTAAGTAACTATAGGGAAAGAAAAACGCGAAATCTAAATTAAGCTCTTTAGCAAAGGTAATGGAATCATCCATATGCTTCTCTGTTTCAATAGGAGCACCCATGATGAAATTCCCTATTGTGAGAAACCCTGCTTTTTTACTGAGTTTCACTGCTCGGCTGATTTGATCTAAAGTGATTTTTTTATCATAGTAATCAAGGATCTCCTGATTCCCAGATTCAATGCCAAATTCGATTGATTTCACCCCGGCTTTCCTCATTTTTTTAAAGAGTTGTTCATCCGCATCCGTGACTCTGACACCAGCAATCCAGATTTCAAGAGATAGTTTCTTTTCAATGAGGAAATCCATGATTTTCTCCGCGTGTTTCTTATTTGAAAGGAAATTATCATCGACAATAAAAACCGAGTCATATTCCTTTGCTATCTCCTCCAGTTCCTGTATTACATTATCTGCGGATCGAGAGCGATATTTCTTAAAAATGGATTTACTCACACAGAAACGGCAGTGGAATGGGCATCCGCGCGTCGTTACCATTGATGTAATTTTTCCTTTTGCAAAAAATGTAACACCGGCGATCTGACGTTTTCCGTACGAATATCTCGAGATGAGATGACGGGAGGGAAATTCAATTTCATTCAGATTTTCAATTTCATATCCGGGGAGACCTGCTTTGATTTCTTTGATATCTCTGTAAAAGATCCCATGGACGTCTGCGAGCGCCTTTTTTTCCTCAAAGACATCAAGAATTTCATTAATGGTATGTTCTCCATCACCTGCTACAGAGATATCCGCATTAATTTCATGTAATGCGTGCTTTCCTTGAATGGTACAATGGGGCCCCCCGATGATAACAGGAGTATCAGGAGCGACCCGTTTGATAAAATCCACGAGTTTTACCGCAGAGGACGCAATCTGACTTGTAATCGTAATACCCACAATATCGACTGATTCCAGATAATCCCTGAGTTTCTCTTCTGAAAAAGGCTCAGCGATAAAATCAACGACACGTACGTGATACCCTCGTTTCTCCAGTTGTCTGGCGATATACAGGAGTCCTAATGGTGGAAGGTAAGCCTCCATAGAGAATTCTTTTCGGATTAAAGAGTAATCCATAGGAGGATTCAATAATAGAACTGAATGGTTCGCCATCTACCGAATATCTGATGAGTTTGTACATAAATGTTTCTGTGAAAAAAAATAATGATTTATAGTAAAACAAAAAGCGGAGTATTTCCAAGTTTTTCACTAACACCTAACCATATTTTTGAGAATAGCTTTAAATGGGGTATAAATTTATCCAGAAATTTAAAAAAATGGATAGAACTGTTCAGAATGAAAAATCACCAATACCTTTAAATAAACTGTAAACTATATTATTAATAATAATATTTAAAGAAACCCGTTTTCATTGGGGAGTCATGTACTATGTACGTCAAACGGAAACAGAGAATAATCATAGGGGTCTCGCTACTTGTTATCGCCGTGCTACTTGTAGGAAGTGCATATGTATATATTGAATATTATACAACAAAGAAAGAGACACCACCTCAACAAGTTCAAAGCACCATTATAGATGATCGTATCAGTCCACTAGAGAACCAAGGTCTTGTGCTTGAAGTATTACGAATCCGCGATAGAGAACTCCTTAATAAATTGCTAATCCGGGGGAATTCTTGGAAAACATTACCTCAATTCTATTACATAACGAATATGGACGGATTAGAGTATGTAAGCAAAGACGTTCAGCAACAATTTCAGCAAGCCGAAATCTTGTTTAATACATGGGATACAATGTTTCAGGAAAATAAAATCATGAAAGACGTGGAAGAAGAACAAGAAACCTCACAAGCGACGCTGACGATTATAGAGCGAGTACCAGCTGGATTGTTCGGATTCAGAACAGAAGATGTTGAGAGAGACTCATTTACTGTTACATACAATTATCGTACCGGTCGCTGGTCTGGTGCCGATAGCTTCAAAGACAAAGATGGGTACGGATATTATCTCGGAGAAACCTTTGAGATATGGTTTAACCTCTATCAATTTGACTATGACAATGATTTTATCCCATACTGGACTGAGGTAAATATTCTCCATACCGATCCCGCGGTAGACGACTCACAACTTGACCCCGATGGTGACGGGATTCCAACGGCGTGGGAGTGGAAATGGGGTTATGATCCCTTTACCTGGGATGATCATAGGAGCCTTGACCCTGACCTTGATGGTATTGAAAATATTGAGGAGTACCAAATGGCTAATTGGTTCGCTGATCCTTTCGTTCAGGATATATATATTGAAGTCGATGTCATGGGGAGAGGCGGATTGCTTGATCCACCACACTACCTCTATAAAGAGAGCCAGCAAGGAATTATCGAGAGATTCGCTGAGCATAACATCCACTGTTTTTTCGACGATGGATGGCCAAATGGTCCGAAACATGGTGGGGGAGATCTCTTAGCCCACTACGATATTTTATCACAGGATTCCGGTATGATGCTTCAGTTTTATAATAACTATTTTCCTGAAGAACGACATGGGATATTTCGCTATGTGGTCATCGGGCACGGTGGTGGTTTTGCCATCCCATCAAAAAATGATGTCTATGATACCATTCAAATCTCGTATCCCTCAGGAAGATTTCAAATATTCCAACAAGTAATGCTCTATTTTTTCTTAGGTCGTGTCCCTACACAGAGAGGGGTGCGTGTGTCATTAGGAGGAACACTGTTGCATGAATTTGCACATAGTTGTAGTGTTGATGCCGATAATTGTGCGTTTGAAGGGATTGATAATGCCTCGTATGGGAGTCCTATCTTACCAGCGAAAGAGTATGTCGAAACATGGGGGCAGTATCGAAGTGTGCTCAACTACCTCTACTGCCACAATCCCTCCGTCTTTGACTTATCAGATGGTAAGAATGGTCCCCCGTATGATCAAAATGATTGGGGAATGATCTATCCTGGCTATTTTGAGTTTAATTCAAATCTGGTAGAAGAACCATATTATCATCCGACAGGAGGGGAGGCGGTCGTAAGAAACGATCGGCCAAATGTTTCTGGGTACGTGTATGATAGCAACCTCACTGAAAAATTTGTAACACAGATACAGGATTGGTCACCAATGGATCCTATTAAAGTGAATTGGTCAGTGTTTCGGTTAATTGATAAAGAGCAGTATCCAAACTATAAGGAAATAAAAGTATTCGCTCAACCAAAGATTAAAACAACGCAAATATGGGAACTTTATGAAGAAGGGAATGTTGATACTGAGGGGAACCTACAGTTTTACTCTTTCGACAATCTTCTCAAAGAAATAACAAGCTAGCTATCGTTCCCCATATCACCTATTTTTTTCATCCCTTCCTGAATTACATGTTCAGAGGTATTTTTTTAGAAATCTCTAAATAACAACTTCTGCATTTTGAAAAGAGTATCTGAGGACCTATGAAGGTTTTTGTCACTCGAGAAATACCAACGCCAGGCCTTGACCTGCTTCGAAAGGAGTTCACTGTTTCTGTCAATCCATATGATCGTGTCCTATCCAAAGAAGAACTCATGAAAAGTGTTCAAGGAAAAGACGGGTTGCTCTGCTTGTTAACCGACCAGGTAGACCGAGACGTCATTTACGCAGAACCAAAACTCAAAATGATAGCCTCATACGCAGTTGGGTACGATAACATCGATGTGTCTGCAGCGACAGAGCGGGGAATCCCGGTTAGTAACACCCCTGGCGTGCTAACAGAAACCACTGCGGAGCTTGCCTGGGCGTTACTGTTCTCTGTCGCAAGACGCATCGTTGAAGGCGACAGCTTCACCCGAACTGGTCAATTCAAAGGATGGGCACCACTGCTGATGCTTGGACAAGACGCCACCAACAAAACTCTAGGGATTATTGGTGCAGGACGCATCGGAACCGCGTTTGCCCTGAAAAGCAAAGGATTTGATATGAAAGTAATCTATACCGACGAGCAGAGAAATGAACAACTTGAACGCGAACTCGGAGCAAAAAAAGTACCATTACCAAAATTACTCAAAGAATCGGACTACGTCTCAATCCACGTCCCCTTAATGAAAGCAACACATCATCTTATCGGTGAAAAAGAACTCAAGATGATGAAAAAAACCGCTGTACTAATTAACACCGCTCGTGGACCGATCATCGACGAAGCCGCACTTATAAAAGCGCTCAAAGAACATTGGATTTTTGGCGCAGGTCTTGATGTCTATGAAAAAGAACCAGAGATTTCCCGAGAACTGAAAAGCTTGGACAACGTCGTGCTCCAACCACATACTGGATCAGGAACCATTGAGACACGAACGAAAATGGCGCTCATGGCCGCAGAAAATCTCATTGAAGGGCTCAAAGGGAACATCCCACCTAACTGCATTAACAAAGAAGTATTTCTGAAAAAGACTACAAAGTAAAAACCCAGACTTCGGG
>CAYGVY010000037.1:0-9560 GCA_964353435.1 uncultured Thermoplasmatales archaeon
CCTTCATCTGGATATGCAACACGATGTAATCAAGAATTATCATGCCATCTTTTTTCTCATTGTGGTTATTAAAGAACTTTCTATGGTTGTAACAGAAAAAGAAAATATGATGCAAGAGTTTACAAACATAGCACATTATTTTGGAACTTGAGGATATGTGCCTTTTTAGTTGAAGAAGCGCAACGTAATATGCGTTTTGATTATATGATAATTCTTATATAGGCGCAGCTGTCTTTCATGTTTTGTTGGTTGTCACAAAAGGTTCCTTGTTGTGGCGGGAGAGAACATAGTTAAATATATTATAAAAAAATTAGAGAAAATTAAGTCTTGAAGGTGGAGAGAGAATTATGAATAATACAAAGGAAAAAGGACGAAAGTGGTTGTCAATCCTAGTAACACTCATGATGTTACTTGCAACATTTTCGATGTTGTTGATCACATCAACCCCTGTGGTTTTTGCAAATATTACCAATCCAACGGTGGGTGTTTACCCGACTACTGCTGGAATTGTCGATGCAGATTATACTATAACCTTCCATGTTGGTCCTGGAGGAGCGCTGATACGTGGTTTTAGCTCCATCTCTATTGTTTTCCCTGTGGATGCAGCAGTAGCTGCAGGAAGTATTCCTGGAACCGTGAATGATGTAGCTATCTCTGGTTTTGGTACTCCAGCTTCAAGAAACGTTCAAATCATTACTCCTGTTAATGTGAGCAATAATGGAGAGGTTGTGGTAGTTCTTATCGCTGGTATAACCAACCCAACCACCGCTAATGATTACAACTTAACCGTCTGGACGAGTGCTGAAGGGGCTATTGTTAAGTCTGATAACTTCACCATTACAGGTGCTGCTGATTCAATGAGTGTTACGGTTCAGCCGACTGAGACAGTTGCAGGGATAGAAATAGCTCTAGCTCCAGCAGTGACAGTCGTGGATGCGTCTGATAACCCTGTAGAAGGAGTTGAAGTAACTGTTTCTGAAGTGAGTGATTACATCTTTGATGGAGGCACTTTGACTCAGACGACAGGTCCTGATGGGAAAGCAGCGTTTGATGATCTGGTGATTAATACTGCGGATATAGGATATCAACTATCTTTTACTACCAATGCGGTTGGTGTGGATGATGTTACATCTGATACTTTCAATGTGACTGCTGCTGCAGCAGCTGCATTGACGATAGAAGTTCAGCCGTTAACTGCTGTTGCTGGTGTGGTTATTGCTCCAGCTGTTCAGGTGAAGGCGGTGGATTCGTTTGGTAATGGTGTTGCTGGTTTGCAGGTCAATGCGACGTTGCAGACTGGTACCGGTGTATTGTCTGGGGATGTTGATAAATTGACTACGGTCGGAACAGGCATTGCAACCTTTGATGATTTGTCGATTGATTTGATTGGTGTGGATAAGGTGTTGAATTTTACGTCTGGATCTTTGTATGCTCCTTCTGACGCTTTTACTATTCTGGCTGCTTCAGTTGCAGTTCTTACGGTTGAGGTTCAGCCATCTGCTACTGTCGCTGGTGTGGTTATTGTTCCTTCGGTTCAGGTGAAGGCGGTGGATGGTTTTGGTAATGTTGTTTTTGGTTTGTCGATTGCTGCTTCTTTGAAAACTGGTACTGGGGTGCTTTCTGGTACTACGACGCGGGCGACGAATGCTACTGGTGTTGCTACTTTTGATGATTTGTCGATTGATTTGATTGGTGTGGATAAGGTGTTGAATTTTTCGTCTGGATCTTTGTTTGTTACTTCTAACGTCTTTACTATTCTGGCTGCTTCAGTTGCGGTTCTTACAGTCGTGGTTCAGCCGTCTAACACGGTTGCTGGTGCTGCTATTACGCCATCAGTTCAGGTCAAGGCGGTGGATTCATTTGGTAATATCATAACAGGTTTGCAAATCAATGCAACGATGCAGACCGGAACTGGTGTTTTATCTGGTGATGTTGAGAAGTTGACTGCTGTGGGTACAGGGATTGCTACCTTTGATGATTTGTCGATAAATCTGATCGGCGTAAATAAGGTCTTGCGGTTTACTGCTGGAGCGGTTCATGTCGACTCTACAACTTTCACGATAATCACGACCTCCGCATCAAGCTACGCGGTCATGGATGCAGACTATAATGGAAAAACGTACACCTACATCGACGTTTACTTTAACACAAATGTAGACAATTCAACGATCCAAACAACTGATTTTAATCTCAGTATACCTGGCGTGATGGTAACATCATTTTATAATGACGGAAACACTCATCTTGTCACCCTAAAACTGAGCGATAAATTAACTGGTGGGGGTCCCACTATTACTATTGCTGAAGATGAAATTGATGACCTCCTCGGCAATCCAATTCCATCTGCGACACTGACCATTAACACCTATAGAATCAACTTAAGCGACGGATGGAATATGTTCTCTCTGCCTGCGGACGTCTCAAGTATCGCCATCCCAACACTCCTCACCTCCATCTGGTCAAATGTGGATAGAACCACAAACATCCTCTGGTACAACGCGAGCGCAAACACCTGGAAATACTACTCGGTAAAAACACAAAGCGGTACGTTCACTGCGATAGAACCAGGAAAAGCATATTGGATCCATATGAACGCATCAGACACACTCATTGGGAATTACTCGACAGTCCTGCATGGACAAAATCCCACGCCTATTGTTGAACTCACAGGACATCGCTGGAACATGATAGGAACCTGGACAACCTACAACCAGACCGCGAACAGAACAGGTGGACTTGCCTCATTATTTCACGTACTAGAGAATACTGGTGAAATCCTCTACAAATACACGAGATCTGGTGGATTCATCCCCATTTACGGAAACAGCACGACAAAGATGCAACCTGGAGACGGTTTCTGGCTCTACCTACGAACAGCGGACAATGGGTACTACACCAGTGCAGAATCATAATCATCTCTTTCTCCTTCCATTTTCTTTTTAAAGGGGGGGGGGGGTTAAAAAAAAATCTGAGGTAAACGACCATGAATACAAAGAACACGCACACAAAAATAGTAGTGACATTTATCCTCCTGCAGGTTCTTCTTACACATTCTTTTATTGTTTCCTCAGATAATCCACCAACCCTGCCCCATCGTTTCTATGGGACAGCAAAAAACCTTGATGCTCATAATGTAGCAGATGGGCTTGTTGTACGAGCACAAATAATTGATCTTGATAATCGCACCACACAAAACTTTACAACAACGGTCAGTAGCGGTGCATATGACTTTGATACACAAATCCAAAGCGAAGGAGGAGACACTGGAGATATCATTTATTTTTACATCAATAATGTTAACACCACGCAAAGCGCGACATTCATACCAGGGGGAAACACGGAACTCAATCTTATCTATCCTCTTCATGATCAAACAGGTGGAGGAAGCGAAGAAGGTGGAGTCGGTCCCGCTCCTGGCGGAACAAACAATACACCTCCAACCGCTCACGCAGGCGGCCCTTACGTCGGATATGTAAATGCCAGTATCACCTTTAATGGATCGAAGAGCAAGGAATCTGATGGTAGTATCATTGGATATCGCTGGGATTTTACCAACGACGGCACCTATGACACAGACTGGTTGCCCACCCCAACAACCATCTCTACCTACACACGAGTAGGTCACTACACCGTGAAACTCCAGGTAAAAGACAACGACAATGCAACAGGCAATGCTACCGCGAACGTCACTATCAAACCGCTTCCTATCATCTACGCATCAACCGAAGCGATGAGCGTGATTCAGATAACCTTCGGTTTCCAATTCACACAACCATTCTACGCGACCGATACTAATGGTGATGGCATCGTTGACACTTTTATCGACCCGAATCACCTTCTTACTCTTGTTCGCTTTGTAAATATTAGTGGAAACGCATCCTTCCTCCTTTCAACAGGAAACGATATGATCCCGGAGTTCCTCTGGGACACCAAGGCAAATAAAACAGTGCTTCTCACCTTTATTTCCGTTCTATTGACAGAAACCTGGATTGATCCAGAAGCACAAGAAATCCTTATTGTCGCCGATGTCGAAAAATCAGGGTGGGTCTATATCAAGATAATCGACCCTTATCCCCCTGACAAATACCCGAATTTCACTCTCACCGTTAAAACAACAAATGATCGGATCATTTCATCGAACATGATC
This sequence comes from uncultured Thermoplasmatales archaeon, assembly GCA_964353435.1. Lineage (GTDB taxonomy): Archaea > Thermoplasmatota > E2 > DHVEG-1 > DHVEG-1 > SM1-50. Next base: position 4,148 of record CAYGVY010000037.1, read on the forward strand.
TGGCGTGAAAACGGAAACATCTACATCCTTGACGATCCCTCAGTGCAATATATCTTAAGTTATGGGTATACCATTCTTCCACCAGTGTTTAACCCGCCGGATGGAACGATATTAAACACCGCCAGACCAACAATCACGATCACGTTTTTTGAGGAAACCATCCTCACTATCGCAACCCTTGAAAATAGTAACGTCCTTGATCAACTCACCACCATGGACCATAAAACCTTCATTTTCACGCTTACTTCAGACCTTGTTGATGGAACCTACACCCTAAGCCTCACTGTGCAGGATAATGAAGGAAACACCTTGACATCCACATCAACGTATACGATCAGTAATGCAAAGATACCAACAGGAGAGATTCCTTGGTTCATCCTAATTCTTATTGCGATTGTTCTAAGCATAATAGTAATCCTTGTCATCCTTAGAAGGCGCCTCATCATCTAAAATAAGCGACCATGAAAAACTCATTGGAATCTGCCTTACTAATTGAAGATTCTCACCATATTATTTCTTTATTCTCCCTTTATATACATCTCAGTAAATTTAATATATAAAGCACGTGTATATTAATTACTAGATATGAGACTTATCGGAAAACTCGTAATAATCATCTTTATTGTAGGAATTCTCCTTAGTGCATCAGCGTATATTATTTTATACACCGTGGAGAACAACGGTGGACAAGATACCCAACCACCCCAGATTATTGGTATCTCCGGTAATCTTACCATAAATGCGGGTCAAAGCGCGAGTATTACTGCTCAATTTACGGATAACGTCAACGTCACCATAGCGACTTTATTCTATAAAATAGCCGGGCCAACGAGCTGGACTTCAAAATCAATTCTAAACGGTACTGCAAGCATCCCGATTCCTTCTTCAGCGACCAGTAATTATTATTACTACATCACGGTCAACGACGCTGCAGGGAACGGACCCGTGGGGAATCCCTCGGTTGATGGCACCACGTTTTATACCATCACGGTTATCCCTAGTGGAAGTAACCCAGGGAATGAAACCCTCACGCACACAGTGTTTATAGAGGAGGCAACAGCAACCTGGTGTACCAACTGTCCTAATGTCGCAAACATCCTCCATTCGATCTATGAAACCCATCGCTATAATTTTTACTATGTAGCTCTTATTAACGATACAAATCCAGTCGCAGCAAATCGCAATTGGAATGAATACCATCTCTATGCGTTTCCGACGGTGTTCATTGACGGTGGCTATAATATTATTATAGGCGGAAGCAAAGCTGAATCCGTGTATACAGACGCGATCAATACAGCACAAGGAAGAACCGTACCAAAAATCAAAGTCATGGTCACTGCGCAATACAAAAACAATACCAAGGAATTAACTGTAACTACACTTGTGGAAAACGAGGGAAACGACACGTATAACGGTCGTCTCAAACTATATTTAACCGAGATCGTATCTCATGTCATAGGTTATGACAGTAAACCATATCAGTTCGCTTTTCTAGAATACCTAATGAATAGAAATATCTCCGTTGCCGGGAAAGATACCGCTACGCTTTCAGAAACAAAAAATATCTCAGCATATGATTATGAGAACCTCATGATTATCGCAGTCGTGTTCAGTTCTGAGAAACACACGGGGTACGCAAATCCTCCTAGTGGAAACCCCTTTGATGCGTATTACGCTGACGCGACCAATGCGACAAAAGTCGTCCCAAAAGGAAACCTGCCACCACAATTGCAGATCACGTTGCCTCAGAAAGGCAAGATATATCTTAATGGAAATCCGATTTTAGAGTGGCTTCAGAAAAGAAAAATACTTGGTTTTTTCCTCAACAATTCTTTACATAATAAAACGATTTTACTTGGGCAAAAAACCATTAAGGTGGATGCGACCGATGATTCAGCAGTAGCAAAGGTTGAATTTTATATAGATGAAAAACTTGTGGTTAACGATACGCAGGCTCCTTATGAATATACATTTACAAAACTATCAACATTTAAATCACTTTTTTTCAAAAAGCATATCCTTACTGTCACCGTGTACGATGATACTGGGAAGACAACGTCTGCAAGTATTTTGTTTAAAGCACGTATTTAATCCCATCCTTTTCATCAAGATAGTCGTCGTCTGCCCATCATCGCAACAAGATTTCGTACGAAAATAGCCAAAAAAGGATAAACGCCCCATCGGAGACCTCTAGCTATTCTTTTTATGGCAAATGGCAGCTGATAAAACTCATCATACATTTTTCGGACACCCTCTCGGAGTTCCTCTGGAGTCATTTGGTTCGGTATAAAAACAACATGACTCATGTCATAGTAGCTCCAGTCCTTTGTTAAAATTCTTCCATTGCTGTCAAGTTTTTTAAACAGGGGTGTATTTGGGAACGGAGTTAGAATTGAGAAATCGGCGATGTCTATTTTAAGTTCTTTTATTATCGTAAGGGTTTTATCAAACACCTCTTTTGTATCGGTGTCGAACCCGAATATGAATTCTCCAATGACTGCCATATGATTATTATGAATATTATGAATCGCTTGCGCATACTCAATAACCATGTTTGTTGTTTTTCTTATGGAATCAAGGGTATCCTGTGAGATTGATTCAAATCCAACGAGCCAGGCGACGCACCCTGCTTCTTTGGAGAGTCGGACAAGCTCTTTATCTTGGGCTAAGACGTCTACATTTCCATTGCAGAAGAATTTTTTATGCAATCCTATCATTTTTTTAAAAAGGGATTTGGTATAAGTTGGATTTATAGTAAGGGAATTGTCATAGAACATTATAGTCCTTTGTGGTACGGATTTTATCTCATCTATTACTTCGTCAATTGGCCTAGTAAAATATTGTGAACCTCCTGGAATATTTGTCTCAGGACAGAATTCACACATATATGGGCATCCCCTTGTTGCTTCAATGGCACCGGTCATCATAAAACCAGGTATCTCAACTTTTGTTGGTGGAATCTTAACAGATTTATCGAATTTTTTTGGTCCATAAAATGATTTTAATTTATCATTTTCAAAATCATCAAGAAGTTCAAGCCAACAGGTTTCATTTTTTCCTATTAACACGCTATCTGAATGGCTTTTAGCTTCTTTGGGAAAAATAGAGGGATACCAACCACTTAGTACAACGGAAATATTTTTTTGTTTAAAAGTATCAGCTATTTCAAAGGCTCGAGTAATACTTGAAAAATTAAAGTTTATTAGAACTATGTCGTAATCTTCATTAAAATTGATATTGGAATATCTTTCATTTACGATTTTTACAGAATGTTTTTTTGGTGTAATAGCTGCTAACTGACGCGCATATAACGAAGGAAGGATTGAAAACGTATTTAATAATAATTTTTCATAAAACCTTAGTTTTTTGCCTCCAAGCCAAAAATTTTCTATCACCAATATTTTCATTATTCTTTTGGAAAATAAGGAAGGTATATATATAAGTAATCTTAATTGTCTATAAAAAATTGAGAGACTATGAATTCATTCTACAATCCGATTTTCTTATCAAAGGTTCTAAAAAATTATTTGTTTAACATCGAAAGACTAAGGAAATTTAACGATGAAGAATTGATTAAATACCAAAATAAAAATTTTAAAAAGATGATAAAATTTGCTTATACTGTCCCTCTCTATCACCATAAGTATAAAAAAGCAGGGATTCATCCTGACGATATCAAGAGCATTGAAGATATTAAAAAGCTTCCAACAGTCTCTAAATATGATTTTAAAAATTATTATCCGGACGGATTAGTTTCATCAAAAATTAAAAAAAGTAAATTAATAGAAGTTAATACATCTGGAACTACTGGAAAATCACTTTCTATTTATGTCGATATGTTAGATATTATTATAGGTTTTTTTGGATATATAAGAGCTTTAAGAGAACATGATATTAATTGGAGGAAAGATAAACTCACTATTATTGGTGATTTTGCACCACATACTGCTGAAACAGGATATGTTATTAAAGGAATACAATCTCAATTTGGTTCTAATCTTTTTTTGAAAAATATGCAGTGGTTAAACACCAATGATCCTCCTGAAAAAGTAATTGAAAAAATCGATAAATTCAAACCTGATTTTTTGGGTGGATACACTGGCATGCTTGGACATTTAGCCCTTCTTAAAGAAAACGGATTTGGTAAAGATATTTCCCCAAGGATTATTGCCTCGACAGGTAGTTCACTCAGTAAACCTCTTAAAGAATTGATTGAAAAGACATTCAATGCCCAAGTTTTTGAATCGTATGGCTCAACAGAATCTGGTTCAATTGCATTTCAGTGCAGATATGGAAAATATCATGTAATGTCTGATTATGTATATCTTGAATTTTTAAAAAATGGAGAATCTGCTAAGTCAATGGAAGCAGGAAAGTTGGTTTTAACAAAACTTTTTGGCCACGGTACCCCAATTATCAGGTATGATGCAATTAATGATATTATTGCCCCACTTTATGAGAAATGTAAATGTGGTTTATCAGGTGGTTTAATCGACAAAATTTATGGGAGAGAAGATATATCTCTATATTCACTAGATGGTAAAATAATATTACCATCTTCTTTTGGGGAGATTTTTAGTAAAATCTTATATGAGTTAAAAACAAACAAGTTAAAAGATGTTAAAATCATCCAGAACAGCCTAACAAAAATTGAAATTAATGTTGTAATTGATGAAAAGCTAAGAAATGAAGATCCATCTGTTGATGAAATATTTTCTATTTTAAAAAGAGGTTTCAAAGAAAAATTTGGATCTGAGGTTGAAATTTTAATAAAAGAAGTCAAAAAAATTGATAAAGAAACCCCTCGTATTATTTCAAAAATTGATAAAAGTAAATTAAAAATTACTGGATATGCCTAAAAGATTGACCAAAAGATATATAAAATAGTAGTGGTTAAACAGTTAACTATTGTTAAAAAAAGGGGAATAATATGAAAGTAAGTCTATGTATAGGTGATACTTGTATCCCTCCGAAATGTCCTATCGTGGATATCCGGAGTGATAAGGTGATTATTGGTGAAAAAACAAACGTGTGCACCTTAACACGCTCACAGTTCGATATTTTAAAACAGAAAATAAAGAACGACGAGATATAAACCAATTACCTGTTTTTCTCTTTTTTCTTTTTTCACTGGTTAGTGGTGAGGATATCCCGCGCTATTTTCGTTGTACATCTGAATGCTTTCTTCCATAAGTTGTGTGAGGTATGTCAGTCTCTCCGCGTCAGTCTGACAACCATACACAGCAAGCGTCCCATAGACTGTCGTATACTTGGGTTTTACATCACCATGGTCGTAACCTAGGGATATTACGGTAAACATCGGGATTCCCCCTACATGATCTTTATCATAGATGGGTTGAGCATTTTTCAACTGGTCGATCGTGTGATGAATATTTACATAAATGTAGGCGAC
>CAYGVY010000038.1:0-9513 GCA_964353435.1 uncultured Thermoplasmatales archaeon
AAAAGAGGTACAACAGAAAGTTGATAATCCTTGGATGTCTCTTCAATATAACCAACAATGCGCATCTTCATCAACTCCCTTTGAACACTACGATCTTCTTATCATTACAACCAATACATTAAAAAGCAGTTTTGAGCCTTTGAAACAAGCGCATGATGCAACAGGTGTCCAAACTGTGATTAAAACATTTACTGACATCGGTGGTAGTGATCTTGAAAGCATCCGTAACTACATCAGAGATGCCTATACAAATTTAGGGATCGAATACGTGCTCATCGGTGGTGATGACACCGTGGTTCCCGCCCCGATACTCTGGGTTTCTGGGATGGATGAAAACGTCACGTATTACGAAGATTCCATGCCTGCTGATCTCTACTACGCATGTCTCGATGGACCATATAACTACGATGGCGATACTAAATGGGGTGAGCCACACGATGGTGAAAGCGGAGGTGACGTTGACCTCATCGCAGAAGTTTATGTTGGCAGAGCTTGTGTCGACAACACGGTGGAAGTGAATAATTTTGTCACAAAGACAGTGGCGTATATCAACAAAGATATACAGAATGTGTTCTTCACCCGTGTATATCTCGCAGCTGAATATCTAGGGGATTACGGTATAGCAAGCTACGGCGGGACGTATACGGATCAACTCGTCAACGGTTCAACCGATGATGGATATACCACAGTTGGTATACCTACAAGCGACTACACAATAAATAAATTATACGACTCTCCAGAATACAGCTGGTCACCATCAGCAATCATTTCCATAATCAACAACGGAGTCCATATCATCAATCATCTTGGCCATGCAAATTATGTTTATGATATGAAACTCAGTACGAATGATGTCGATGCTCTCACCAATCCATCGAACCGTACTTGTTTCGTCTATTCTCAGGGTTGTATGGCTGGTGGTTTTGATAACGGAGATTGCATCGCAGAACATTTCACTGTTAAAACAACTCACGCTGCATTTGCAGGGATCTGGAACGCTCGCTATGGCTTCTTCTGGGCGTATAGTACAGACGGAGATTCACAGCGGCTGCATCGGCAATTCTGGGATGCAGTATTCAATGAAATGATTCCGGAGATCGGGAGAGCGAATCATGACTCCAAAGAAGATAACCTTCCCATTATCGGTCGGTCCTGTATTCGATGGTGTTACTATGAAACGAACCTGTTTGGTGATCCTTCACTAAAAATTACTGAAAGCGACGTCACAGAACCTCAGATTGAGATTGGAACGATTTCCGGCGGATTGAGGGTTATCGCAGAAATAAAGAACACAGGAATCATCAATGCTACGGATGTTAACTGGACAATCACCCTGCAAGGATTATTACTATTAGGACAAGAAAAAGTCGGTACTATACCAACGATTATCCCTGGCTTTTCCTCAAATATAAAAACCGGTTTAATCTTTGGGTTTGGAACTATCGATATTACCGTGACCGCCTTGGATGCAGAAAAAACAGTGACTGCTTTCTTATTGGGCCCCTTTGTTCTCAACATACGGGAAGTCTTTCAGAATATGACGGTGAATCGTACCCTCTTCTAGAAGATACAGGGGGCGGAAGAAGAGAGGGTGTTGAGATGAGGTTATTAAAAAATCCAAAGGAAATTAATACATGAAATTCCACAAAATGGGTGGATTGTATATTTAAACACCATTTACGCGAGAAATCCCCAAGTTTTAGTTTACGGGATGAATCGCGTGATCTTTTTTTCAGGACGTATACATTTACTCATGGATAGGGACGCTCCCTTATGAGGGGGCTATAAATCTCTATCCATGAGTAAACAAATTATGGATCTAGTTAGCTTTAACTATAGTATAGATCAGAATCTCTGCCACCTTTAGTGGTGCCCCAATTACAGATCCAAGATATTCAGGGGAAAGGGGAATAAAAAGATTTGTAGGGACATTTTATACGAAGTTGCCACGCGACACAACATAGGTGTTGTGGAATTTAGTGTAATGCCTCATCATATACACACCGTCGTTCAACTTCCACCAACCATGAACGTCTCCCAAGCATCGCATCTTTTTAAAGGAGCATTCTCCTATGAACGGTTCAGACGACAACCAAAGTTTCGGTATCGGTACTCACGTGTGAATTTTTTGGAGTCCTCGAAAATTCTCCCGTAGCGTTGGTGATACAGACACCGAAACCATGCTGCAGTATGTCAGAAATCAACGACTGCAACAATAATTCTCCTTTGATGATTTTCCAGCTCAGGGGTTTTCTGCCTGAAGCCTCGTTAATTATAACGGGGGATCATGTCACTGTGTAAATTATTCATATAAAAATTAGTAAAAAATGAATCAACAACCAATTAATAAAACTGTTTATATGACATTATCGGAGAAGCATTAACACAGTTTTAAACTCATATGTAGCACTAATCGATGACAGAATTAAAAAAAAAGAAAAAAAGGGTGTTGTGTTAGTATCCTAGCAGCTGTCGTAGTATCGGGAACGCGTGCGGGAATCGCTCGAACAATTTCTCTAACAATAGTTGGAACGGTGACCTAATTTCATACGGCATTGACACCGTCAGTGTTCCCCAATCACTTTCATGGCCGCCAGTGTCTTTCGCTTTGGCTTTGATTGGATATTCTCCCTTTGCAGCAAAGGTATGTGATACTTGTACTGGTGTTCCTGATGCAGCAGGGCCTGCTGTTTCCTCAGGAGTTCCATCGCCCCAGTTAATGATATAGGTGACTTGATCGCTTTGGGGGTCTATGGTCACGAAGTTATAAGGATAGGGTTTTTTTGCATCTCCTGAAGCTGGACCGGTTATTGTTGGAGCATTTGGTTCGTCAGTGACAAATAGTTCGCAGTATATCTGGGATTTTCCAGCTCTGTTATCTTGAAATACAACTACACCTTTACTAATATCAACAGAACCAGAAGTACTCATTACTGTTCCATCAACGGCATTCATTTGCTCAGCGGCACCCCATGTTGCACCACCGTCGGTCGATCTTTTAATAAAGAGATTTCCACCTTTTACATACGCACAAACTACTGAAGTTCCTGACATCCATACAGCAGGAGTACTTGCTCCGGTTTCTACGCTAGAAGTTGACCAGCTATACTGAGGTTCATAATCAATTGAACAGGTGCTTCTGCTGCATAATACATCTCCACCACTTGTTACATACACAACACAGACCTTATCTACACTTCCCCAGGCATCTGGATCAGTTCCATCTATAGCCAACCATTCTCCCGGTGCTTGTTCTATATCACGATATTTATACATCCCGTTTTGCTGTTCACCAGAGTTAAGAGCTACTTCGTTGCAAGTAAAACTTTTTGTCCCTATTCGATGAGTGCCAAATGTAGGATTTGTCCCTTCAAAGACCAAAATCATCCTATTATCATTTACCGTACCCTCTAATTCCATACACGGACCCGTGGGCCACATTGATTGTCCGTCCATAAAATAAGAATTTGCCGGACATCCTGGTGGATCACTCCAATTACTCAACGTCCAATCATTTATTAAAGATTCGGCTGCAGAAGCATGGTCTCCAATGGCAGCCATACAGAATTGATTATCTGAACAGAGAGCTACAGTATATACATTATTTTCGGTACCCCATCCATATTGATTCAAATCTACTGAACCATTACTGCGAACAAATCCTTTTATTTGTTGATACTGGTCTGTATATGGGTCAATTGCGACAAAGAAAAATTGATCATTAGCGTTATTGTAAATAATATGTGGATTTTCTAGTACCCCAGAACCTCCACCGGGTAGAACTGTTTCATCTACTGTGAGACTTAGGGACCATGTTCTCCCTTTATCAGTAGAATATACAATTGGCATGTTTTTTGTAAATATATCAATTTCTTGCTCGTAGACTAAAAAAATTCTATTATCACTAGATGCTGTTGCTACTATAGGCTTATAATCATTACCCTGGGCATTATTTGATATTAAAATATTATCAACAAGACTTACGCTGGCAACAAATTTATTGTCTATAGCAGGGATAATTTTTTGTATGCTTCCCGGTGTCCGTTCAGTTGTGCGTAATGCACTGGCACTGAATACAGCACTTGCCCCAAGCAATAGGAATAATACTCCTATTACCAAAATTTTTCGACTAATGCGTATTTCCATTTGTTATTGCCCCCTTATCTTCTTTTACAATAATACTTCCTGTATCGTATATATTACTTCCTAGATTTAAATGTTTTGTTACAAATAAATTTTTGTTTTTTTCCCTAAAATTGCTTGCTATTGGAGAATTCAACAGATGTTCCAATCTCTTCGCATGAAGCCTCGTTATTTATAACGGAGGATCATTTAATTGTGTAAATTATTCATATAAAAATTAGTAAAAAATGAATCAACAACCAATTAATAAAACTGTTTATATGACATTATCGGAGTAGGCTGTTGAAAAATTGTTTTCATATACGAAATATTCACCCCCATAGGATAGAAAACATGAGGTGAAGAACATTGGTAATTTACCAATGTATTACATGTTATCTATTGTCTTATCGATCAAATTCCGTAATCTCTTTAGATTTTTATTGGATATTTTTAGGATTACATCTCTCTTAATAACATGATAAAGCTCTTCTTTGAGTGTATTCCTGTCAAAATCCTTTTTCTTCTTTTCACCACCGATTTTTCCTTCATAGATCCATACCTGTTTTTTCTTTTCAGAATCCCATTTCACGTTGTATGTATATTCATGACCTCTGATCTTCTTTACAACTTTTCCCATGCAACCTAACATTGGTAATTACCAATATATAGTTTTCTCAAAATTGGATAGACCTCGATTAGCTATATTCTCTCCTGTAAATCCTACTATCTTTTATGTTAAAAATACAAACAAGTTCATTCTTCATGAATTAATTCTTCAACAGCCTATATTATCGGAGAAGCATTAACACAGTTTTAAACTCATATGTAGCACTAATCGATGACAGAATTAAAAAAAAAGAAAAAAAGGGTGTTGTGTTAGTATCCTAGCAGCTGTCGTAGTATCGGGAACGCGTGCGGGAATCGCTCGAACAATTTCTCTATGAGCTGATGGAATGATAGCATGGTAATTGATGTTGGCATTGTCACCGTAAGTGTCCCATAATCGCTTTCATGACCAGCGGCGTCCTTTGCTTTGGCTTTAATCGTATAGCCTCCCTCTGTGGACCAGGTATGTGATTGAGTTGTTCCTGTTCCAGAAGCAAATGGTCCTTGCCAGCCAGAGTTTGTTCCGTCTCCCCAGTCAAAGAAATAGGATACTTGATCACTTTCTGGATCGGTTGTTATAGCTGTATAATCAGTAGCTTGCCCTACTTTTCCCTCAGCTGGGCCAGTTATTGTAGGTGTATTTGGTGCTCCGGGTACTCCTGTAATCGGTGAAATGTATATATGAGACTTTCCATCTCTGTTATCTGTAAATACAATTCCGCTCCTGCTAACAGCGACAGATCCTTTGTCAGCTATTACCTTTCCATTTGCAGATACGTCATTCCTTTGTTCAGCTGGCCCCCATGTTGCTCCAGCATCTCCAGATATCTTAAGATAAAGATTTCCACCTTTTACGTAAGCACAGTAGACAGTGTTTCCGGCCATGTATACTGAAGGTGTACTTGCACCAGTTTCAACGGTAGATACTTGCCAGCTAAATCCTGGTTCATATACTGCGGAGCAGGTGCTATAGCTACATTTTACATTTCCATCTTGCACATACACAACACATACCTTGTTTTCAGACCCTGAGACATCTGGATCTGTTCCATCGCCAAGATATTCTCCGGGCCATTGTTCAATATCTGAATATTTATCCATACCGTTTTGCTGCTCTTTACTTAAAATAAGGACTTCATCCATGACGTTTGTCTTGATTGTTATTTTCGTTCCAGAGTCAAGTAAGGTTTCACAGACAGCAAATAGTTGGTTTGCATTTGAACCCATTTCTATTTCAGCAACAGGAGCTGATACATGTTGTGTTTGAGCATCGTAGTAGAAACCACCTATTGTTCCTGGATGAGCTGAACTATTATATGCCCAATATCCAAGTCCAAATATACTTGTAAATCCGGGATAGTCTTCAGATGTGAGCGTTAAGTAGAAGTTATCCGTGCATGCGGCTGCATTATAAAGATATCCTTCTGAAGTTGTTCCCGATATTCCCTGAATTCTTATACCAGCGCCAGTTGTGATATCTCCAGGGAACCAAGTAAAGTGTGAATTATACAGTTCTGCATAGGGATCGACCATCGTACAGAACAATGTATTATTGTGTCCATTGTATACAATATCTGGATATCCTAAAACCCCAGAACCTTCGCTCATTGCAGTTGAGTCAATTAAATATTTTGTATTCCAAGTTTGTCCTTTATCAGTAGAATATACAACAGGCACTTGCTGGGTAAATATATCGATTTTTTGTTCAAAAACTACAACTATTTGCCCTAGTCCAGTTGTTGCTATTCTTGGATGAAAATCATCCTCCGGATTTGTTGAGATTTTAACGTTACCAGCTAGGTTTGTCTTTCCAATGATATCTGGTTGTATAGCCTGAATATTTTGTGTTATCATTTCAGGTGTTTGTTCATTGGTGTAAGTATTCTTGCTGACACCAAGTGTCGCACTTGCTCCAAGGAATAGGAATAATAGTCCTATTACCAAAACTTTTCTACTAATACTTTTTTCCATTTGTTATTGCCTCCTTATCGAATATGTTATAATACTTCCTGCATCCTATATGTTACTTCTTGGATTTAAATGTTTTGATGTAAATAAATTTTTGTTTTTTCCCAAAAATTACTTACTGCTAGAGGATAAAACAGATGTTTCAATCTCCTTAGAGTGGCCAAATCAACAGAAGATACGATGGGTTAAATTTATATACCTAGATAAGAAACATCGAGGTAATGGAGGATTAAAATTTAATAATCATCCGACTTGAAACTAAACGAATCTGATGTAGGCCGCTCTCTCATGAAACGAATCTGCTGTTTTCAACCAATAAAAAACCCTCAGGAGAATATGTTTATAAGGAGAGACTTGTTTTTAGTATATAAATTCTAAACAAAAAAAGAGGTTTGATGATTCGATGAAAGTTCTGTGTAAGCGATGTGGAAACGAATTCGAATGGGAGAGCAATAATATCTTTGTACAGCCAGACGGATACACCATTAATTTTACCTGTCGGGATTGTATAAAGGAAACGAGATTGTATAAAAAAGGGAAAATCTCACTGAAAAGCTAGAATTATTACGAAAAGAGATGGTTTAAAAAAAAAGAGGAAAACAACGTGGGTTCTGTTTACCTCGTTGACTTCCTTGTTTTACACGAATTTAGAATCGTATTTTCCTTCGTCGATATCCTTGAGTGTTTCCTTGGGTTTTTTCCCTTCAACGGTGACACCCATCGATGTGCAAGTGCCGATGACTTCCTTGGCCTTATGCTTCAGGTCTTTACCCAAAATGGTGTCGAATTTCATTTTCGCAATCTTTACTGCTTGATCGACCGTGAGATTCCCGATTTTCGTCTTCGAGGGAGTCCCAGATCCTTTCTCTGCTTTTACCTCACGAAGAATCAATGACGCTGCGGGGGGTGTCCCCACCTCAATTTCAAAACTCTTGGTCTTCGGATCAATAATAACCTTGACTGGCACTTTCATTCCTTGGAACTGTTTCGTTTTATCGTTAATCGTGTTGATGACTTGCATGATGTTGACACCCTTTGGACCTAAAGCGGGGCCCAGCGGTGGACCTGCAGATGCTTTTCCGCCGTCAACAAGCGCTTTAATGGTTTCTGGCATGTTTCCTTACTCCTTTTTTTATTCTTTTTTCTTGTCTTCTTCTTTCCGTTTAATGATTCTGACTTGTTCCCCACGAACTGTAATCGGGATTGGAACCATGGATTCTAAGAGCTCGACGGTGATTTCTTCCTTCGAATAATCAATATGGGTAATCTTTGCTTTCTCGCCACGGAACGGGCCAGCGACCATCTCCACCAGATCTCCTTCGGTAATCTTGGCAACCGCGGATGTCGGTGCGAGGAAATGCTCGATCTGCTCAATCGGGATACTTCCGTCAAGCATATTACGCGCGTAGGAAATTGACTTAATCATGTTCTTAATCAGCTCTTCGTCAAAGGCTTCCACAAAAATATATCCACGTAAATCCGGGGTAACAAGAATCGAAGGAATGTTCAACTTCGCTTTTTTTGCTCTACTACTAATCAGGTCCGCGGTATTCTGTTCTTTACCTACCTGTGTTTTGATGGTAAATATGCTAGAAACCTCGGTGTTAGTTTGTTCAGAACCAGTATTCTCCATACGCGCAACCAACCATTTCAATAGCCAAGTGCTTTAAGTATCCACGGTGCAACGAGTTCCCGCACAATATAAATGACAAAACCCAGTGCTCCGATGAGCATTATTCCCAAACCAGTGATTTTCGCTGTTTTTTCGTACTCTTCGTTCGTGGGTTTCCGCGCCATCTTCAAGACTCGGCCGAACTTACCTTTTCCGATGCGTTGCTGCCGCTCGTCTATTTTATGCTGCACTGCCCAAGCTTTGTCCAACAGACCTTTGTGTTCTTCGTTCACTCTTGACACCTGTAATACGTAAGGGGCAAATAGTAAGGAGTATATAAATAATTTGGCGGTTTTTTATGAGACAAAATCAATACCGAACTCCTTCTCTTCTCGAGATCGTTCCGTCGGACCAATAATCTGCTTGGATTTCACGCCAGTAATGACTAACATAGCTCGTATTGATTTCTTCATAGTCGGGTCAATGGTCGTTCCCCAGATGATTCGTGCGTTCTTATCGATCTTCGAGTAGATTTCTTCCACTACTTTTTCTGCTTCTCGCAGGGTCATATCGTTTCCACCAGTGACATTGACAAGAGCACCGGTCGCCTCTGTAATATCCACCTCTAATAACGGTGAATTCAATGCTTCGGTGATTGCGTCAACCGCCTTGTTATCACCTTCTGCTTCGCCAAGACCAATTAATGCTACGCCACCGCGTTTCATCACGGTCTTCAAATCAGCAAAATCAAGGTTCACCAGACCTGGCATCGTAATCATCTCCGTAATCCCTTTAATCGAACGCATCAGTACTTCATCAGCGACCTTAAATGCAGCGTTCATTGCGAGATTCGGAACGATATCGAGCAATTTGTCGTTTGGTATCACAATAACTGTGTCACAGACCTCGCGGAGTCGTTTCAACCCAGCCTCTGCGTTATCCATCCGCACCCGACCTTCGACACAAAAGGGGAGCGTTACAACACCGATGGTAAGCGCGCCTGCTTCCCGAGCAATCTGTGCGACCACCGGGGCACACCCGGTTCCGGTTCCACCACCAAGACCACAGGTGACAAACACCATATCGGAAGGAACAATCGCATCTCGGATGTCCTGTTCACTTTCTTTCGCTGCTTCTTCGCCTATCTGCGGAAGAGACCCTGCGCCTAATCCGCGGGTCAGATGTCGCCCAATGAGAATTTT
>CAYGVY010000039.1:0-9299 GCA_964353435.1 uncultured Thermoplasmatales archaeon
CTTCATCAAACGAGATGATATGTTTATCGTGTTCAATGGGGAGTGCTTCGCGGTAGCGCCACATCGTCGGTTTTCTCTTTTGAATTCTATCAACAGGAAATCGTGCATGAAAATCTAATGTTAATAGTCCACCGCATTTACAGTTCCATATCGGTTCTGATGATGCATATTCTTTGTGACATGATTGACAGCGGAGTTTAATATTCATTAATGCGTTGATTTTATCCACCCTATGTAAATCTTTTGTTCAGCACTATTTCATTAACTATTAATACACAATCTTCATACAGACTTACTGACAAAAATATTTTATTTTTGTACATTAATGGAGACATTAAAAGGTGAGGGAATTGCTAGGAAAAGATACTGTGAAATCGTGGGATAAGGAATCAGTTATTACAATGGTCCGGGATACTAAAGTTCTTTTTGTTCGATTACAATTTATTGACATTCTTGGGGTGCCGAAAAATATCGTTATCCCTGTGAGTGGGCTGGAATCTGCATTAGATGAGGGTGTGCCCTTTGATGCATCATCAATCGCTGGATATGCAACCATTGAGGAATCCGATAAACTCGCAAAACCTGATCCTGCTAGTTTTGTGATTCTTCCAGAGAGCGTTGAGCAACGGAAAACTGCGAAACTCAACTGTGATATTTTCGAGCCAAATGGGAAACGCTTCGAAGGTGATGTCAAATACATTTTAGAAAAAATGGTGGAAAAGACAGCAAAACTCGGTTACATCTACAACACCGGTCCTGAATGTGAATTCTTTTTGTTTAAGAAAAATGGTGAGGATTCAACGGTCACTCCGAATGATACCGCAGGATACTTTGATTTGTCACATCGTGATCTAGCTGAGGGTGTACGTGCCGACATTTCCCTTGCGTTAGAAGAGGTTGGAATCCAGCCATATACTGCACATCATGAATGTGCTGATGGGCAGCAAGAAATAAACTTCCATTATGCTGATGCGATCACCACCGCGGATCGTGTGATTACCTTAAAGTACATTACAAAGGTTATCGCAACGAAACATAACTTGCATGCGTCGTTTATGCCCAAACCCCTCTATGGGCAATGTGGTTCTGGGATGCATACGCACCAGTCACTCTTTACCATAGATGGTACTAATGCGTTCCATGATCCGAATGATAAAAACGAGTTAAGTCCAGTCGCATATCATTTCATCGCAGGTTTGCTGAAATACATTAAAGAACTGTCTGGTGTCCTGAACCCGACCGTGAACTCCTACAAACGACTCGTCCCCGGGTACGAGGCGCCAACCTATATTTCATGGGCAAACCAGAACCGTAGCGCACTGATCCGCATCCCTTCGAAACGAGGAAAAAGCACACGCTGTGAACTACGAAACCCTGATGTCTCCTGTAATCCGTATCTCGCGTTTTCGGTGATGCTTGCGGCAGGGCTGAAGGGAATTGAAGATAAACTGGAGGCACCTGCACCGGTTGAAAAAAATATTTATGCGTTATCAGAAGAAGAACGTCAAAAGTACGGCATTGAACAACTCCCGGAAAGCCTCGGGCATGCATTAGCAGTGATGAGTAAAAGCCAGTTGGTTAGAGAAACGCTCGGTGACCATGTATTCGAGAATCTCCTGCATGTGAAGCGAAAGGAATGGGATGCATACCGACTGCAGGTGACGGAATGGGAACTGGAAAATTACCTTCCCGTCCTGTGAATTAAAGGTTACCTCACTACCTTATTATTTTTTCTCCTTTTCTTTATTAAAGAAACGTTATTAATTAAAGAATGTATTCGGGGGTGTCGAGGTTCCAGCCATGACATTTGAAATGCAAGTTGTCAGCAATACGCCACTGACAGGTGAAGAGGATTTTGATACCGCTGCAAAGATGTTCTTTCAGCAGATAGGGTATCTTTCGAAAGGCTCTGACCCGACGATTCCCTACAAAATATTTGCAGATTTTTTCCTCAAGCATCCGATGAAGGCATGGTTTGTTGATGATATCGCAGCGACATTGAAAACCTCGCGACCAACCGTGTACAGACATTTAAACAAACTGAAAGGATTTGATATACTTGAAGAAGTATCGGTTTTTGATGAGATAACCAAACAACAGAAAAAAGCATATCGACTACGATATGGGAGTTTTCAGAAAGCATGGAATTTTGTGGAAGCGCACATTAAAGTAGCAGTTGAGAATTACGGCAAGACCGTCGAGCATCTCCAAAAACTTATAGAAACAAAAAGGAAGTGAAGCAATGGATAAAAAAGAGGACTGGAAACTCACAGAAGGGTCACGATACAAGATCATCTCAATTGGAGGGCGAGATAGTTCGCTGGAAACCGAAGGGGTATTCAAAGGGTACGCAACGATAGGTATTGAAGAAGCTGGTTTGCTCATCGAAATGAATGAACTCCATGGAGAACACCAAGGTAAACTGCGCATCGTCCCTTTGCATGCCATTCTTGCTGTTGATATTCTCGATGTAAAAGAACATGAAACGATAAACGAAGATAAAGAACCGAGCAGTCATTATTACGGGTAAAACAATTCCTTTTGCCTCAGTTATGCTGCAATAAAACAAAATGTTTTTAAAAGAGGAATAACTTTTAATCTTCGATACCTCAAAGAGATCAACCATTTTTCTGGGGAGGTTGAATAGGTATGGTGGAAACGGAGAAAAAGAAAATCGACACCAACAGTAACATTATCTATGTTGGGAATAAACCACAGATGAATTATGTCACCGCGATCATGTCGCTTTTAAATTCTGGGGGCTTTACTGAGGTGGTCCTGAAAGCGAGAGGAAACGCGATCAGCAGGGCAGTTGATAGTCGTTACCAGCGAAGGCGGCAGGAAATCAAATGTTTCCTCGATCGAAATCTGTTTAGCAATAGAAAAAACCGAGAAATAACCTTCAAGGCTGATTTGCTATTTCTTTCCGTTTGATTAACCATTACTAAGATAACTTTTTTCCTAGGAAAAAATACTAAAAAGAAGACGATATTGCACCATCATCCATGGAATCAGTTTTTAACCTCCTTGATCAACGCATCCGAGACCTACTCTCTGCCAATAAGATAGAGCAGCCGACAGAACCACAAAGAATCGCAATCCCCTCCATTCTCAAAGGGCAGCATGTACTCCTCATCGCACCAACCGGTTTAGGGAAAACAGAGTCTGCGCTTCTACCTATCTTTCATAATTATTTGATACGAAAAGAATCCTGCGCTTCTAACAAGGACGCGAAAGGAATCTCGATTCTTTACATTACTCCGCTACGTGCCCTGAATCGAGATATGCTCCGCCGGACGTTCGAATGGGGGAAACAACTTGGTGTTTCAGTCTCGGTCCGCCATGGGGATACATCTCAAAGCGAGCGGGCCAAACAAGCAAAGTCGCCCCCAGATATGTTGATTACGACTCCCGAAACCCTGCAGATTCTTTTCACTGGCAAACGCATTCGAAAACATTTGAGCACTGTTCGCTGGGTCGTGATCGATGAGGTGCATGAGCTCGCCGGTGACGAACGTGGCGCACAACTTGCGATAGGATTAGAACGATTACTGGAAATTACCAAACAGGCGGGACATGAGTTTCAACGGATTGGTCTTTCCGCAACCGTTGGCTTAACAGCGGAAGTTGCACGGTATCTCGGTGGAAAAGAAAATACTCTATTTCGTCCGGTGGAGGTTCTAGAAATTGATGTCACCAAACATATTGACATCCGGGTTGAAATGTCTTCAGTAAAAAAAGATGATTACCCGCTTGCGAATCGTTTATCAGTTGAACCGATCTCGTTTGCGCTGCTGCGGAGATGTAAAGAACTAATCAATGAGCATACCTCCACGCTCTTGTTCATAAACACCAGAGACGGAGCAGAAATCTTGGCGTCTCGTTTTCACCTCTGGCAGGAGGACCTGAAAATCGGTGTACACCATGGGTCACTGTCAAAACATGCCCGTATTGAAGCGGAAAATGAGTTTAAGGCAGGAATCCTGAAGGCATTGGTGTGTACCTCTTCTCTGGAACTTGGTATCGATGTGGGTGATACTGATTTTGTGATTCAGTATAACTCACCCCGTGAAGTAACCCGTGTGGTCCAACGAGTTGGACGATCAGGACACCGTGTCGGACGGACATCGAAAGGTATGATTCTTGCGACAAACCCGGAGGATCTCTCCGAAAGCCTGGTGATCGCCCGACGAGCACTTGCAGGTACCTTAGAGCAGTTTTCCATACGACAAAACCCACTGTCGGTGCTCTCCAATCAAATCATCTCCCTCGCATTAGAATATGGACGAATCAAAGCAAAAACTGCATATGAGGTAATCTCACGATCATACCCGTTTCACATGCTTTCGTGGGCTGTCTTTGAATCGGTTGTTCATCAATTAAAAGATCAACGATCCGTGTGGTTGGAGGAAGAGCAGAACGAACTTATCCTTGTGAAACGGATGAATTCACGGCATTATTTCCTTGATAATATCTCCATGATTCCTGATGAAAAAAACTACCCGGTCATTGATATCAGCACAAGGAAATCCATAGGGACACTCGATGAAAGCTTTGTGCTCAGTAGCGGATTTGAGGGAGAGAAATTTATCTTGCGTGGTAGACCATGGATGATTGTGAAGCGAGAGGATAACGAGATCCTGGTGTCCCCGATTAAAGAGATTGGGTCGATTCCCTCCTGGGTGGGAGAAGACATCCCGGTGCCGTTTGAGGTGGCACAGGAGGTCGGAAGACTTAGGAGACAAGCATCAGAGCAAAAGGATCTTTCCAATTATCCCTGTAGTGCGGAAACCCTAAAGAAGTTCGTTGAATACGTTACAAATCAAAAACAGCAAGGGTTTGTCATTCCTGATGATACTACGATAACCTTTGATGTGGAAGAAAAAACCATGGTGATTAACGCGTGTTTTGGTACTAAAATCAATGAGACTCTTGGTCGGTTAATCGCTGCAGTCCTTGCGCAATCCATTGGTGAAAGCATCGGGATTAACAGTGATTCATATCGTATTACATTAGAGCTCCCTGGTCGGATTCCACCTGAACGAGTCAAAGAGGTTCTGTTTTCCATTCAACCTGAAACATTGGAGTACCTGATGAAAACAATCCTTCGGAATTCAACGTATCTTCGCTGGCAATTGGTTCACGTGGCGCGAAAATTCGGTGCCCTACGAAAGGATTTTGATTACAAGACCGTAGGGATAAAGCGGCTTTTTAGTCTTTTCGAACAATCATTGATTCTTGAAGAAGCATTGGATAAACTGATGTGGGAACGCATGGATATTATACGTACTGTACAAGTGTTGCAGAAGATACAGAACCATGAGATTGCGATCCATATCCAAGGGTTATCGCCGATAGCACTTACTGGGTTTGAGACAATCCGTGGGCTCATGGTTCCTCAGCGTGCAGACCGATCTATTCTTATGGCGTTGAAGAAACGATTGGAAGACGCAGATATCACTATGGTGTGTACGAACTGTCATCACTCATGGAATACGGTTGCAGGACGAGCCTCTCTACAACCAACATGTTCGAAGTGTGGTGCGATTAAAATCGCGGTTGTTCGACGTTACAATAAAAAGTTTCTTCCACTGCTTTCCAAGAAACATCGAACTGCTGAAGAAAACAAAGAAGTACAACGTTTACATAAAAATGCGAGCCTCGTATTGAGCTATGGGAAATTTGCGGTGCTTGCGTTAGTTGGTCGTGGCATTGGCCCTGATACGGCAGCACGTATTCTTGGTCGATACAATAAACTTGAACTGGCAAAATCTGAGGAGCGGGAAATTAAATTTTTACGTGATATCTTGCAAGCAGAACTCCAGTATGCAAAAACACGTGGTTTTTGGGATTCATAAACCACACAAAGCAACAAAGATTTTTCTACCATCTGTCATTATAGGAGACCCAATGTCATTTTATGATGATATACTTGAGTTGATCCTTACAAAGCAAATTCAAACAAAAGAGGCGCTCCATCGTGAGAAAATAAATCTTTGTAAAAAATATAAAATTGATACGATTCCTCGCGATAGTGAAATTCTTGCTCATCTCCCTGTTGATTTCACTGATGAAGAGACAACCTATGCCCTTCTTCGGAAAAAATCGACGCGGACGATTTCTGGTGTCACTATTGTTGCGGTTATGACATCGCCTGCGTCCTGTCCTCATGGTCGATGCATCCCCTGCCCTGGTGGTCCTGAACAGGATACCCCACAAAGCTATACCGGACATGAACCAGCAGCTCTTCGTGCGATATCAAACAACTTTGATCCGTATCTCCAAACAACGAGTCGGTTAGAACAGTTAAAGGCCATTGGCCATTCAATTGATAAAATTGATTTCATCGTTATGGGTGGGACATTCACCTCGCGTCACCCTGAATATCAAGAGTGGTTTGTAAAACGCTGTTATGATGGTTTAAATGCAAAGAAATCCCAGACACTTTTACAAGGGAAACGAATGAATGAGCGTGCAAAATCTCGTTGTATCGGGTTAACCGTTGAGACAAGACCTGACTGGTTTCGGCTACAACACGCTGATCTTTCATTAACCCTTGGTGCGACTCGTGTTGAATTTGGTGTTCAAACAATTGATGATGAGGTTTTGCATATGATCTGTCGCGGTCATACGGTGGAGGATACGTTTTATGCGACCCGTATTGCGAAGGAAGCTGGTTTTAAGGTGTGTTACCATATGATGCCTGGATTACCAGGCTCAGATAAAAAAAAGGACCTTGCAGCTTTTCAGATGTTGTTTACCGATGATCGATTGAAACCAGATATGATTAAAATCTATCCTACGCTTATTATCAAAGGAACAACGTTGTATGATCAGTGGAAAGCAGGAGATTTTAAACCCTTGACTACAGAACAAGCGACCGTTCTCATCGCACAAATGAAAAACGATATTCCGCCCTGGGTACGTATCCAGCGGATTCAACGGGATATCCCTGCTTCAAAGATTGCAGCTGGTGTGATGAAAAGCAACCTTCGTCAACTTGTTGAAAATGAAATGAAAAATCATGGAACTGCCTGTCGATGTATCCGTTGTCGAGAGATTGGTCTACAATCTCTGAAAAAAAAGATTGATGTCGACACACTCAGTTTATTGGTTATCCGTCATGATTATCCTGCAAGTGGTGGACATGAAATCTTTCTTTCTCTCGAAGATCCGACATGTGACCTTGTGATTGGCTATTTACGACTGAGGGATATTATTCATCCGCATCGATGGGAACTCATACGTGAGCCGTGTATGCTTATCCGTGAGGTGAAGATTCTCGGTCGAGAACTTTCCATGGGTGTACGCTCATCGGAGGGTTTTCAGCATCGTGGTTATGGGAAACAATTAATTACTGAAGCAGAACGAATCTGTATTGAAGATTTTAATAAAAAACAGTTGTTTGTTCTCAGTGGTGTTGGTGTGAAACCCTACTATCGCAAATTAGGATTTTCTGATTCAGGTGTATATTTAAGGAAGAGAGTACACGCTTAGATTTTTTTCTGCTTTTTTTCCAAAAATATTTAAATAAGTATTGATTTCTACGTTCACAACCAGTTTGGTTGGGGGAGAGTAATTCATGTCCGAGTTCATTTGGCATTGGACGAAAGGAAATAAAAAGATTTATACGACGCAAGTTGACCGTGCTGAACAAGCAATGAAAGAAGGTTTTTTTGTTATGGGCGCCCGCGTGAACCCCTTAACATCAGAACAGTAAAGTATTTTTTTCTCCTTTTCTTTTTCTCTTTTTCATCTGCGGAAGATTTTTATTACTCTTTGGTATTTAGCCATCTTAGGTTATGGCAGAGTTAAATTACAATAATCTACTGAAACGAGTGCATAGCGCTACTGCAAAAGAACGCATCGATGATGATCGTTTTAAGGTACCAAAAGTAGATGTTTTCTATGAAGGAAATACGACAGTTCTGAAGAATTTTGATAAGATCATTGATGTTTTAAATCGTGATGCAGATCATTTTTTAAAATTTTTATTAGGGAGTGTTGGTACTGCCGGAGATATTTCAAATGGTCGTGTGATTTTCCAGGGGAAAATCCCGATGAGGACAATACAAGATAGGCTTGATGAGTATGTCAATACCTATGTGATGTGTTCAGAATGCAACCGACCTGATACCCATTTGGTGAAGAAGGACAGGACGCTGTTGATTCGTTGTGATGCGTGTGGTGCGTTTCGGTCGATTGGCTCTATGAAGAAGAGAAAAACAGTTGTGGCAGGTGAGGTGTTTAAGGAAGGGGAGATTTACGAACTCACGATCAAAGATATTGGGAAACGAGGAGATGGCGTCGCGTTTTTTGATAAGTACGTCGTCTATATTCCTGGAGCTATTAAAGGCGCTACTGTGAAAGCAAAGATAGAAAAAATTTCTGGTACTGTTGCGTTCGGTCGTGTCACGCAATAAGAACCATAGTTTTTTACGAAAAACTAAAAATTTCAAATTCAGTATGCGCGTTAGTACGTGCATTATTACCTGCGTATTTTTTATGAATCGGATCTACATTTTTACAGATTTCTAGATAGGGAAAAAAAAGTTATTTGCGGAAAACAAATATTAGCATGGTTAATTGTAAAGAACCCAAAAAATAGAAAATTATATAAACACTAGGACGTATTCGTTTCTACGTTTGTCAGACAAATGATGTCGTTTGGCACTTGTCCGACGTACGTGTGACGTACGAACGACATAAAAATGACGTCTTTCTGACAGACACGAAGAATGTGAGGAGAACTATGGAAAACGACCGCATCACCATCCGATTACCTCAAATCGATCTCAGACAAATCGACCTTTTAATTCGACTAGGAGAATTTTCAACACGATCTGAGGTATTACGGCATGCGGTAAAAGAATATATCGATAATCATACAACCCGTATTCTTGCAAAAGCCGACAAATTCAAGAAAATACAAGAATTGGAAGCTGCGGCCGCTGCTATAGAACCTTACATGAAAAAATAAAATCAAGGTAAAAGCAGGGGATGGGATGCACCCCTTTAGTGAAGGCCGTCCCAAAAGGACGGCCTTCCCAACTACCAGAATAGGAGGAACGAAGAAATGGCCGAAAATAAAATGCAGTCCTTTGTTGAGACTGCGATAGAAAATAAAGTTAGTGAGGAAAGCAAGCAGAAGATTGATGACGGACTCTTTGGCAATGCTCGTATTGTAATCGTTGGATGTGGTGGGGCTGGAGGGAACACAATTACCCGACTCCACAAATTAGGCGTAAAAGGAGCAGAAACCATTGCCATCAACACCGATAAAATTGCACTTGATCTTG
>CAYGVY010000040.1:0-9172 GCA_964353435.1 uncultured Thermoplasmatales archaeon
AAAAGAAGGGAAGAAAAACGAGTGGAGATTTATTATCGTTGCAGAGAAAAAATAGCTTTTCATTCAACACCTATTTTTCTTTATTATTCCTCTAGCTGATGCATTTCCCACGAAAGATATAAATAGTGTACAAGGGCAATATTTTAGTAGATATATGAAAATCCCTTCAGATGCAACGCCGCTCTCGAAGAAATTGCTAGCGATTAGTATTGTTTTTCTCTTTAGTGGGATTGTTGTTTCGCCATTAGTAAGTAGTGAAATCTATATTCAAGGGAACATAAAATCTGCAGAAAGTAGAGTTCAGGAAAAAGAACTTGATCTGTTACGAGGAGAGCATTACCTGTTTGTCAACGCGACAGAAGATGTCAGCAGTTTCCATATCCGATATTCTTTCCCACCAGACTACAACTATCAAGTCCCCATTATGCTTGAAATTGTTGATGATTCGACCGCTGAGATTCTACACTACGAAATAGAGAGCGATACCTACGAGCCGAATAAGGTTGTGGATTTCACTCTAGGGCCGTTAGAGAAAGGCTCGCTTGTTTCGCTGCATTTTTACTACTGGGTTTTGGTCGAAAATAATGACTATGGTGATCTACCACGGTATGTGAAAATCCCGAAGAGATGCGAATTGCCTGAAGAGACTAAACCATGGTTGTCATCGACGGATGTTGTACAGTCAACTAATATCCTTATTAAACTGAAAGCAAATGAATTAAAAGGTCATACCACAAATCTGCTTGTTCTCGCACAACGAATTGTTCATTATACGAAATGGCACCGCCTCCCATTTTATTGCCTCCAACTCGCACTCGGTACTCTGAAAGGTCAGGATGCACTGACTACATTGTTCAGGAATGGTGATTGCCCAGGGCGATCACATCTCAGCAGCGCTTTCTTCAGGACAAATGGTGTTCCCGCACGCGTCATAATGGCGACACCGCATTATTCGTTTTGGTTTCAAATGCATTTCATGACAGAGTTTTATTGCCCGGGATACGGGTGGATTCTTTCCGAAGTTCATAATGCTGTTGTTCCTTATGAAGCAAAAAACCAGATCATCATGCGGATTTGTTCCCCTCAAGATGAGGATAACACCAGTCATGATTATTTCTTTCCAAAAATGAAAGGAGTAGAGCAATGGCTATGGATCGACAACGACCATGTCATTCCCTATTATAAAGACCTAAAAGAGGGAAGTAAAGTAAATATGTTTCCAGAACAATCACTATTGACTGATCCAGTGACTGCGCAGTTCGCTTTCTCATTAACAGAGATGATTCTCATGTTCTACGAACAGTATCTCGGGTCTAACCTCAGCGGTGAAAACCTGCAACATTTCCAAAACGCAGTCACCTATCAAAAACAAGCGATTCTCGCACTCAAACAATCGCAGGAACCTGATGGATATCTTAGCTTTATGAATCTGGCATACACTGAATACGAAGAAATTTCTATCTAAGAAAATGTTTTTTAATACTCACCAACAAGGAAACCGAATGCGTAATGCCTCTGTCGTTTCTCAGAATATCCGGGTTTTTTCTCTTTATCGTCTTTTGTTTGTGTTTGTTTTTTAATTTGTTTCTTCGCCATCTCAATAATTCTCCACGTATCTGTTGTCTTCTTAATTCTATTTAAATATACGGTGGTAAAACGTCAAAATGAGAAAGATGATAAATCATTACATTTATTAGTCTCTCAAAGTATTGATGTGCTCATGCCTGAACACGTGCAGAAACCGAAAAAATCAAAACGGCCGCTTTGGTCTTACTTTTTCACAGTGATACCATCATTCATCTTTATCGTAGGGCTTATCCCGATAATTGTTGGTTTCTATGTTCTTCAACATTATTTCCATTATTTTGCGTTTTCCACTCTTTTGCATTTCGTCGTGCTTCCCATCGTCATTTTTGTAGGGGCTGTTCTTTTTTTCATCTCCGAGCTATACATAACTGGTGGTATAATCCATCTCTTCCGCATTACCTACCAACCGGGCACTTATGAGTATTCATTCAGGAATAAAAATACATTCAAATGGACCCTCATTTGCGTCCTTTATACCCCATTCCGTAAATTTCTTGAAATTGTCCCACTGGGAAAAATAAAACAATCCTACTTCCGACTGCTTGGGATGAAGATAGGTAAAAACTCACTGGTCGGTGGTGTGATAAAAGACCCATGTCTCACCGAATTTGGTGATAACGTCACAATGGGGGAGTACGCAATCATCTACGGACATATTCACAACATGCAGTATGAAACCATTTTCATGGAGAGGATTCGAGTGGGAAACAACTGTGTGATTGGTGCTGGTGCGATCATCATGCCTGGTGCGGTCTTAGAAGACGATGTGGTGGTTGCTGCTGGTGCTCTGGTAACGAAAGGTCAAGTGCTTACCAAAGGGAAAATCTATGGTGGTATCCCTGCAAAAGAACTTCCTATAAAACCGAAAGAAGGCTTTACACATGAACTAGAACCTATTTCAAAACCAGCAAAGATAAGTGATTTTATTTAAATTATAAAAGAAAAACTATTTTTCCTACTTTAATCATTTATTTTTAGATGTATAAGGTTATTAAAGAAATAACCACTGGTAATAGTAGCGTTGAAATGAAATCAGTCTCGTGATTTTTTGTTACATTTGTTACGAAAATTATTTTTTACAAACATTTATATCAAGCTACAGGATAGTAACTCTTACAAAACCAATTATTTTGGGGAGTGAAATGGTTATGAAAAAAAAGATACTTGGTATATTTGTTTGTTTGCTGTTATTATTTACTTTTTTCGTTGTTACCCCAGAAACGGTATTCGCAGATAAAGATGGTGACTATTTCTATATCGTTAGCGATGGAGTAGCTACTATAACGGGATACATTGGTGCTGGTGGGGCAATCACGATTCCCTCCACACTTGGTGGGTATCCAACGGTGCATATTGGGAACCAAGCGTTCAACAACGATAGTGGACATTTAATTACATCAGTAATCATTCCTAACAGCGTTACTACCATTGGGAACTATGCGTTTGCATACTGTACCTCCTTAACCTCGGTTACCCTCCCCAATAGTATCACCACCACCGGTGACTATACATTCTATTACTGCATTTCTCTAAACTCTGTATCCATCGGAACCGGCGTCACTATCATCGGAGAGCAAGCGTTCTATAATTGCATTAACCTGAATTCTATAACCATCCACAATGGGGTCACTACTATTATGGGCTCTGCATTCGCATACTGTTCCTCCCTGACCTCTGTGACCATCCCTGACAGTGTCACTACCATTAAGGAAGGTGTGTTCTACCACTGCACCTCTCTGACATCTATGACTATCACTAACAGCGTCACCACAATAGGGGACGCAGCATTCGGGTTCCTCACCTCTTTAACCGCTATAAATGTTGATGCTACTAACGTAAATTATGCTAGCATCGATGGTGTACTATATAACAAAGATATCACCACTTTGATTCAGTGCCCGAGCGGAAAAGCCGGAACATTCACCATTCTCAGTAGCGTCACCACCATTGGGGGCTTTGCTTTCGTCGGATGCACCTATCTGACCTCTGTAACCATCCCCCTTAGCGTCACCACCATCGGGAAGCATGCGTTCCAGGACTGCCCATCCCTGACGTCCATAATCATCCCAGATAGTGTTACTTCCGTTGGGGTTGCTGCATTCGAGTATGATGTCGCCCTGACCTCTGTCAGCATCGGAAACAGCGTTATCTCTTTCGGACAATGGGCGTTCTATTGTTGCACCTCCCTAACCTCTATAACCATCCCCAGCAGCGTCACAACCATCGGTGGATGTATGTTCTGGTCCTGCTATTCCCTCACCTCAATAACATTCCTAGGACTCGTTGCACCGACCACCGTTGGTGGGGATTGGCTTCATGGAACACCAGTCGAAATAAGAGGACATGCTTACTCCAACTCGAATTTTCCACCTCCCGGAGAATATTGGAATAATTTGATGATGGGTGCGTACATAAATCAACCAGATATCGTATATGTCGATGACGACTTCGATTCATCTACACCTGGCTGGGGATATGACCATTTCTCAAGTATTCAAGCAGGGATTGATGCAGTTGATGTTAGTGGGACTGTTTTTGTTTATAGTGGAACGTATTACGAAAATGTAATTATTGGTAGGACAATCAATTTAATTGGTGAAGATAGAAACAATACTATTATTGATGGTGGTGGAAGCGGTGATGTAGTTTATGTTTATGCTGATTGGGTGAATATCAGCGGATTTACTATCAAAAACTGCGGGGATATTGTTAACGCAGGGATTGAGATACATTCGGATTACAATACTATAACAGCAAATAGAATAGTTTCAAACATTAATTATTATGGCATAGAGATTTATGACCATTCTAATAGCAATATTATCTCAGACAACATAATAACTGGCAACAATGCTGGTATATCAATTTGGTGGTATTCTTGTAATAATATCGTTGCTGATAACTACATTAGTTCAAACATTAATACAGGAGTATATGTCTATTATTCTAGTAATAATAACCTCATTATAAATAATATAATTATGAATAATAATGTTGGTATTGATGTTCGATATTCATGTAATGAAAGTACTATTTCAGGTAATAACATTTCAGGAAATAGTAGAGGAGTTTATCTCCTTTTTTCCTCATTTTATAATAATATTTCAGACAATGTTATTAGCTTAAACGATTTTGGAGGTATAAGTATTTTGCAATCGGCAGATGATAATTTAATTTACCATAATAACATCTTTAACAATGTTCCAAACGCCAATGATGAATGCGTTAATATGTGGGATAACGGCTACCCGTCTGGTGGAAACTACTGGAGTGATTACACAGGAGTAGATAATAACCATGATGGCATTGGTGACACACCATATAATATCGCTGGTGGAAGTAACCAAGATTTGTATCCTTTTATGAATCCAAATGGTTGGCTTAATAATCCACCATTTACACCACATGACCCAATGCCAATTGATTACGCTACTAATATCAGTCTAAATACTCTCTTACAGTGGATGGGTGGTGACCCAGATGTTGATGATAATGTAACCTATGATGTGTATCTTGGTAGTACCCTGCCTTTGCCGAAAGTTTCTGCTAATCAATCAAGGCCGTGGTACAAATCACAAACCCCTAGTTATAATACTACTTATTATTGGAAGATTGTCGCATGGGATAATCATGGCTTGTCAACAGCGGGACCAATCTGGAGATTCACAACAACCAGTAAAGCAGGAAACCATCCACCAAACGTTCCTAGTAACCCAAGTCCACCAAATCAAGCAACAAGTGTTGATATTGATGCTGCTCTAAGCTGGACTGGTGGTGACCCTGATGCTGGTGATTTTGTATTCTATGATGTGTATTTTGGGAGTATGCCACCATTAGAAAAAATAGCGAGCAATATAACAGCAAAATCATATAATCCTGGACCTCTAGCATATAGTTTAACATATTTTTGGAAGGTTGTTGCATGGGATATTCATGGTTTGTCAACCGTTGGTCCTGTATGGTATTTCACAACAATGAACGCCACCAATAATCCACCGAATAAACCAAGTAAACCATCTGGACCAATAAATGGCAAGAAAGGACAAAATTACTCGTATACAACAGCCACAACCGACCCTGATGGAGACCAAGTGTATTATCTATGGGATTGGGGTGATGGAAACAACAGTGGATGGCTCGGTCCATACAACTCTGGTGCCACTATCAATACGATTCACAAGTGGACTGTCAAAGGTTCATATAGCATTAAAGTGAAAGCAAAAGATATCCATGGAAAAGAGAGCAGTTGGTCAGACCCCTTGCCGATAACAATGCCTTATACCTATAAACCGCCATTAATACAGTTCTTAGATTGGTTATTCCAGCGATTCCCCCATGCATTTCCTATACTACGACACTTATTAGGGTACTAAGAATCCCTTTTCTTTTTCTTCTTTTTTTTGTATTTCATTCGTATAAAAATCATGATGTTCTAAGGATATGTTTTTAATATATGTATCCATTTGATTTTTTATGGAAATCAAAAAAAGTACGCGACACCCAAAAATAATTGGAACCTTCGGAGAACATCTCATAAGTAATTGGTTATCTCGAAGTGGATTTGAAGTAGCAATCGTTGATCATACTGGACTCGACATAGTAGCATACAATCTAAAAACAAAAAAACGTTTAGGTGTCACTGTAAAATCAAGAACAAGGAATATCGGGAAAGAAAGAACTAGTGTCAATGTATTCTCTTGTCGTGAAGGGAAAAATGATCGACAAAAATTAATGGATGCATGTGTTGCTTTTTCGTGTGAACCTTGGATAGGTGTCTATGTTGAAACAGCAAATTCTGCTGACGTGTATCTAACAAGTCTTGATAACTATGATAAAAAATATCGAAAAAACAAAAATAGAGCAATCGATGTTTGGAGTATGGGAAAAAATAACAGATTTATTTATGAAAAAGATCCCAAGATATGGCATATAAAAATCACTTTTGTAGAGCAACATCGAGGTGACTTTTAGCAGTTGGTTCAAGGATTTAAAGATATGTACAATATTTTTCTGCATTTTAAACCGTGTCAATGCTTCTGTTTCTAAAGATATGTTTTTAAAGAAGTAGAACCACAAAATAATCGACTCCCTGGTTTAGAAGATGAAATTATTGTAACATCTGTTATGAAAAATATTTTTCAATACATTTAAATAACTCCAAAGGATAACAACTATCACCTGTTTTAAACAGGGGAGGAATTAAATCATGAAAAAGAAAATCATAGGGATTTTTGTATGTATGCTGATGATAGCAACTGTTTTTCTCGCAGCAGGCTCATTAGATAACATCTATAACACTACCATGATACTTGAACTAAAAAATAACACGATTCCTAAATTTATTGTCGACAATGGATGTGGTTGCCCATGCGAGAAACACAGCATGGGTCATATCCCCTTACCAGATTGGGTTGAAAGAACCCGATTACCAGAACCCACGGAGCCTCTTTTAGCTGATCTCGATTGGCGAAATAACGGTGGGGATTATACAACCCCTGCCAAGAATCAGGGAAATTGCGGCAGCTGTTGGGCACATTCAGCAATCGGTGCTTTTGAATCTGCTGTTGAAATCGCGAATAGTAACCCAGGGATGAATCTGGATCTTTCCGAGCAGTATGTGCTTTCATGTACCGGGCCTCAAGGAATTTGTCCCAATGATTGTGTCAGTGGAGGAAACGCGTATTGGGCGTTTTGGTATATGAAAGACGGTGCGCCACAAAACGGCGCAATCCCAGAAACATGTTTCTCCTATCGAGGAATTGACGCCAATGGTTGTGATTTCTATAGTTGCAGTTATCCCCCGGTTCTCTGTTCTGCGAAATGTGCAAATTGGCAAACACTCCTTGTGCAAACAATTTCAAATTATGGATACTCTGATACGTCCGTAGGACTGACACCAGCACAGATTAAGGCTCAACTTGCAAATGGGCCTGTGTGTCTTGCGATGTATGTTTATGCTGATTTTAACCCTGGTCCTGGGTACAGCCCAAGTTTTGATGCGAATGGCATTTACCGATGGGATCGCTCGAGTCCTTATATCGGTGGTCATGCAGTCTTATGCGTCGGATATCAAGATAGCCTTGGGTGTTGGATCTGTAAAAACAGCTGGGGTGCAGCATGGGGCAATATGAATGGATTTTTTAAAATCGCGTACGGGGAATGTCAAATTGAACGTGAAATGTCTTGGATGGCCTTCACCCCAACAAGCAATAATGCTCCAAGCGTGTCGATTACTTCACCAACCCCTGGTGCGACCGTTTCAGGCACTATCAATATTTTAGGTACTGCAAGTGACTCTGATGGTACCGTGGTATCAGTTGAAGTACGCATCGACTCTGGGAGCTGGTGGACAGCAAGCGGAACAACCTCCTGGAGTAATAGTTGGGATACTACCACAGTAAGCGATGGTGGTCATACGATTTCTGCACGAAGCAAAGATAACAATGGCGCATACTCAACGGTGGCTTCTACCCCTGTTATTGTGAACAACGCAGGGAATCACCCGCCAAACACACCAAGTAACCCTAGTGGGCCGACAACAGGTGTTACCGGAGTTCAATATCAATATACGACAAGTACGACTGACCCAGATACTGATCAAATAAAATATGGATGGGACTTCGACAACGACGGCATTGTTAAACCTGAACACTGGACAGGGTATTATGCATCAGGAGCCCCCTGTATAGTTAATATTATCTTTGGATCAGCTGGCACCTACTATCTTCGTGTTATTGCTAACGATATCCATGGTGCTCTCAGTTCTTTCTCATCAGCATTGACTGTTGTTATCAGCACTGGAACAAATATCCCTCCAACTGTTCTAATTTCTTCGCCAACCTCAGGTGCTACTATTTCAAGTACGATTACCATTCAAGGATCTGCAAGTGACTCTGATGGAACCGTGACACAAGTCGAAGTACGTATTGACAGTGGGAGCTGGTGGACAGCAAGCGGAACAATCTCTTGGAGTACAAACTGGGATACAACAACCGTCAGTGACGGTTCTCATACCATTTATGCGCAAAGTAAAGATAATAACGGTGCGTACTCAACATTATCCTCTGTTCCTATAACTGTGAGAAACGTAGGGAACAGACCTCCCAATAAACCGAACACACCCAGCGGTGAAACCCATGGAAGAGCAGGGACAATTTATCAATATAACTCTAGTGCAGTTGATCCAGATGGAGACCAAGTATCATTATTGTGGGATTGGGGTGACGGCACCGATTCAGGATGGCAAACACCAGTAAATTCTGGTGATATTGTAACAGCATCGCATTCCTGGTCAAAAGCAGACTATGAAATCAAAGTGAAAGCAAAAGATACCAAGAGTGCTGAAAGCGACTGGTCAGATCCTTTGCCGATCACCATGCCATATCACTTTAATCCACTGCAACAGTTCTTGGAGTTGTTATTCCAGCGGTTCCCCACTGCGTTCCCACTCCTCCGACATCTGATGGGATACTAAGAATCCCCCTCTTTTTCTTTTTTTTATTTATCATTTAAGAGGCCGTCTAACAATTGTTCTCCTGTCCCAACAGGAGAAGCATTTATCAAATGATACGTGATATCAGGAGCA
>CAYGVY010000041.1:0-9044 GCA_964353435.1 uncultured Thermoplasmatales archaeon
CCTCCGTGACCGCAGACATGAGCAAGAGGGAGGTGTTGCAGATCACGTTCAGTATTTTTGTTTCCCGTTCATGGGTGTTCTGTTCAGCAGGTTTGATTTTTTGCTTGGTCGTCTTTTTTGGCATGTGATTCACCGGAGCTTTGTACGCTCATAAGTACGTCATCTCTTTAAAAAGTAATTTACGGGAGGTCTGCCTGTTTGATGAGGAGATTGTTCATCTAATAAAAATATTTTTTAAGTCAGAGTCGTTCTTTCTTTACAATGGTTAATTTTTACAAATGCAAAAAATGCGAAATAAAATTTGTCGCCCCAATGAAAATGCAAGACGAAAAGGGTCGTGTAACATACGTTTGTTCAAATTGTAAAAGCCGTAATTGGGGACCTCTTGGTTGGTAAGCTCTCGTCTATTGCATATGATCAGGTTGGTTGAAAAAAGGATTCGATAGTTCTGGAAAGGAAGTCATAGAGCGCTTTGCATTCATTGCCCTCAAGTGGTTCACCGGTAACTGGTTTAGAGAGTATAATAATGATGTTAAGCCGTTAGCATAAATTAGTAAATGACATTAATTTATGGACAAATTAAACAGGAGCCGAAAATCTCGTATTGTCCAATAATTTCTGTCACTTACTAAATATCCGTTAAATTTATCTACTAGAAGTCTATATTAATAAGTGGGTTTGGGCTCTTAGAGATGTTTTTTTCATTTCTTTCCTCCCAGACTTTTAGCCCAGACCCTTTTGTTATTGAACATGATACCGTAACCATGAAGCAATTCGTGTTTGCCCAAAGAACAACAAAAAGAGGTGGAAAACGATCTGTTTACATGCGGGGGGAGTTACGCTGGTCTGGTGTCGATATTCATCTAGGGGATTTGGTCAACAACTTTCTTCATCCAACTCTTCTGCATAGGTTCTTCCTCCCCGGATCATTCTCTGATGAGAATGCTATGGTCTTTTCTGATTTAAATATTTTATGGGGATAGAATCAGCAACATGGGGAGCGAAGCGGCAGGGGACTGTTTGTCATCCGCTGGTAAAAACCAGATGAAAAGGGATATATACTGCATCTCCATACATCCTGAACTTCAACCAAGAACCAACGTGGATGGTGAGGCGGATGCAACACAAATCAAAGAACACTCAGAAACAAAATATAAGTAATTGTGCCAGTTGTGGAAAGACCTTCGGTCAGAACGAGATGAAGGTAAGCTACGATTTCGAACGGTTCTATTGTTTTAACTGCGACGATAAACGATAACCAAGGAGAGCAGCATTTAAAATTCGGCTGCTTGATTTCAAGCAGGTGAGCATCAATTCTTTTTTTCAATACAAGGGTTAGGAAAAACCGGATAATTAAGAAACGAAAATGGGAGGTATAGTTTTTCTATGGTGACGTGTTCTGGGGGAATATGGGACAAAGGGAGATACATCAGGAGATAGTGTCTGCGAGGACCTCTGATGGGTGGGAGCTTCGGGTTTTCCACTATTTGCCTGAGGGTAAGGGTGTTGTCCAGTTTCCTGTCATCTTATGTCATGGTCTTGCTGCGAATAAGAACAGTTGTGATTTCGGGGAGCCGGGTGCATGAAACGTCAGAGAAGTTGTGTTAAATATTAAGTTAAATATATATTACTGTATTGGAATACGTGGTGGTACCATGAAGAAGAATGCAATACTGTTGGGATCTGTTGCTGTTCTCGTGTTGCTTGTTTTTCCAGTGCAGATGGTTGATGCATCAGCCATTTCTCCACCTGATATGCCTGGGCCATTCCATGTCGGTTTCTTTAAGGTCTGGTATTCAGTACCACCCTATGGTCGGTATTGGGCGACGATCCGGTATCCTGCGCTCCATGATGGGTGGCGTGCTGCGAAGGATGTCACAGATGCGCCGTATCCTTGTGTGGTTGTGGCGAATGGCTTCGCTGGATCTGAATGGAACATCAAATGGATTCCAAAACATCTTGCATCGCATGGGTATGTGACGATCTGTTTTACACCACCACAGAAGATTTCTGGTGATACGACACAGTGGGCATCTGGTTTTCTCGGTGGAATCGAAACGTTAAAAACTCAGAATAACCGTAGGTTTTCACCAATCTATGGAATTCTCGATAATGAAACATTTGGCGCGATTGGTCTCTCTATGGGCGGTGGAGGTTGCATTGAAGCTACCGGAACCCCAAACTCAGACATTGACACCGCAGTCGCCTTGGCGCCGGCGGGTTCAGCGTCTGTTATATCTGCTGCGGGGAATATCACGGTGCCTGTTCAGCTTCAAGTGGGGAGCAATGATGGTATGGTTCCTCCAGCGCATGTTCTTTCGTTTTACACGAAGTTCATCCCGAATACGACGGTGAAGGAGTATCTGGTGATTACGGGTGGGAACCATGTTGGTTTTATTGATGATTTTTTTGCGAGGTTTGCGGATAAGTTGGGGTTGGATAATCCGCCGGGTATTAGTTTTGATGAACAACGGCGTGTCTCAAGTAAATATTTCACCTCATGGTTCAATTATCATCTGAAGCATTTAAGTGAGTATTATACCTACATTTTTGGTGACGAGGCTCAGAATGATTTTGATTCTGGGGTGCTTTCTGATTTGCGGTATACAATACCGTAGGCGGGTATCCTACTGGTGTTTTTCTCAACATTCTTTTCGCACCGTTAAAATAAAATTTTCAACGACAATAATGAAAATATTTATATATAGCAGTTGATTAATAATAAGGACGGTTGGAAGAGATGGAAGATTGGTCGATGATGGATGCGGAAGAATCATCGGAAAACAGTGACGAAGAAAAAGAGGGAAAAGAATATTTCATGATTTTTAAAGCGATGGAACGACTTGGTGATTCGCTCAATTTTTTGAAGAGGAAAAAAAGGAAAGATGAAGAGGAAGAAATACAAGAATATTATAATGTCTGTGTGTACCGCGTGCTTCCCTATCCGCCTCATACGAAGGATGAAAAAGATTTTTTTGTGCAAAGGAATTGATGCAGAGTTGATGAGGTAGCCTCCTGTTTCATAGAGTATCTTTTCATTTCTTTTGCTTCTCTTTTCAGTGAAGAGATTACATCTCAAATTATTGATACGGAAGAAAAGGGTGTGTTTGAAAAAGATGAAGGACATGGTCCGATATTGAAAATTATTGGTTATGTCCTCATCGTTGTTATCGTGATGGGGCCTGGTTTTTCAAGTCTGGGAGGAAAGATATGTATAAAAAAACAAATCTTTAGAAAAGGCCAGACCCCATAGATATTCAATAGGAGGAGGGGTAGATAAATCTTACTGTCTCCTGGTTTCTTGCAAACATTTAAATGAAACTACAGGATAATAATACCAATAAACTCCAGTATTTTGGGGGAGTGAAAGGTTTATGCGAAAAAATTTATTGAAGAAATTTGTTGTATTTGGAATAATCATGGTAATGGTTGGGACGAGTGTCGTATCAGCGTTCAATGGAAAACCATCAAACAATCGCATTCAAGATCCTTTTAATGATAGGGGTAGTACCGAAGTAGATTTTGAGCGAACAATAGCTTTTTACATGAAACTGGGTCATATGCCGTCTCTGTCCGCCTGCATCATCAAGAATAACAGTATTTACTGGTCTCAGGCGTTCGGAGAATCTGATCGGGAGACACCAAAGGATGCGACGCTTGAGAGTATCTATATGGTTGCTTCGATTTCTAAATCAATCTGTGCTGTCGCCGTTATGCAGCTTTTAGAAGAAAAATTGATAGAAAGTTTAGATGATGATGTGAATAAATATTTGGATTTTAGCCTACGAAACCCGTACTATTCAGACGTCAACATCTCCTTTCGTATGTTGCTTGCCCATCAATCAAGCCTTGCAAGCAGCGATGTCATGTTGTTCACCTCTTTTTCTCTTCTTGGGTATCCTCGCGCATGGCTTAAGGAGTTTTTGATCCCCGAGGGTCGATTTTATCATCCAAATATCTGGTTCAATTACTCCCCGGGTCAAAGGGACAATTATTCAAGTATGAACTTTGAAATTCTCGCATACTTGGTAGAGCGAATTTCACAGGAACCTTATGAAAACTACGTGAAAGAGCATATTTTTCAACCGTTGAACATGTCATCGACAAGTTACTTTTTATCAGAGTTAAATTCCTCTAACCTCGCGGTTCCGTATGTATGGCTGGCTGGTCTGTATATTCGGCTTCCCTTCTACGAGAATCATGATGCTGGTGCGGGGGGCGCGAAATCCACGGTGTTAGATCTCTCTCATTACTTGATCATTCATATGAACGAGGGGGTGTATAACGGTGTGAGAATTCTTAATAGCACCTCGATTCGTGAAATTCATCGCAGTCAATACCCTCTCGCTTCTGACGATAATTTTTCGTACGGATTAGGTTGGTATTCGTCTCTGGGTTCCGATGGAAACATGTATGGAGGTCATGATGGGACGATTGCCGGAGGACGATCGGTGATGAGAATGCGGTATCAGGATAACGTGGGGGTTATCTTCTGTTATAATCGTTTTCAGCTGGTGTTAAATAGGGAGCATTCTCGCCCCGTTCGAATTGTTGCGTACACCATCGGACAAATAGAAAAACATGCACGTCAAACGATTGAGCAAATGCTCTTTGAAAAGGCAGGGACATTATAATCGAATTGTCCTGTATAATGACGCTCTTTGATCTTCTATTTTATCGTTCTATTATTCTTTTTATAAGAATCACTAATCATCTCTTTTTTCCGTCTTATTTCTATAGTCGATTAGCACAAAAAATCGGTTAAGTTTTAGATGGGTAGGTTTTTTAAAGAAATAAGTGTTTTAATATTACAATACAGGGAGCAAAAGGTTATGAAAAAACAATTAGTAATACTTGGAATTGTTACTCTACTATTGACTACTTGTTTAAGTGGTTGTAGCTCACAAGGTATTACAGTTCATAAAATTAGTGGAGAACCCCGCAATAGTGTGAACATAACCGAACAACAAATGAAAAATTTCCCCCACTTAAAAGAAGCGATACTCACCAATAAATCAGTTGAGACTTCTCAGCAAGAAATGAATCAATTAAGAGGTATCTTGGAGTTTTTTAATACCGAAATTATACATTATCAGAATGGATATTATGAAATAGGATTTTTTGCAGCTGATTAGCACAAAACATCAGTTAAGTTTAGACGTATGGGTTTTTAAAGAAAGAACAGTTTAGTTCCATCTGAAAAAGGATACGGTAAAAATAATGACTATTTTGACTGATGAAGTGGAAGTAATATGACCTCATTATAACAAACACTTTGCATTAAAAAAGAGTGAAGATAAACAAGGGATTAAATCTTATAGTATTCCGTAATGGTCTCTGCATCATCATCTGCCAATCATGTTTTATTAATCATCGTGTGCATTCTTTTACACAAAGGATGTGGAATTGGATGCACAAAAATACACATAGATTAGATGCTCATATCCCGGAAGAGTTATATCGTGAGTTCTATAAGCAGCCTGGTGGCATTACACAGATGGTTGTGGATGCTGTTGCGCAATATAATCAGATGTTGCCACGGTTGGGGCATTTTGAACGCAAGGATGTTAATGAAAGGCTGATCAAAGAGGCAGAAGAGGAAGCCGCCAAGGTTTTCTTGGAGGGGTTAATGGATATGGTGAAAAAACGATAACTCTGCATCATCTTTAATTCTGTATCTCCCAGATTTAACCAGACCCTTTAATCTATTGTTTTAAGGATATGTTTTTAAAGAAAAAATTATTCTGATATGTGAGAAAGGAGAAGGAATGAGAAAACAGATGGGGATCATAGGGATAGGTGTGCTTCTCATCATGCTGTGTTTCAGTGGCTGTGATGAGCTAGGGACGAAACCTGACTCTATCACGGTCAATGCAATGGCCGCTGTCTATGTGAAGATGGTTGATGCAGACAATAAAGAAATGACTATCAGTGTTGATGGGATTTCTGTGTTCATTGAAATGACAAAACAGGGCGACGATCGGTTGATATTTGACAGGATAGTTCAAGGTGGTCTGTGTCAGGCTACCGGTTCTTATGAGTTAACCAAAGGTCAGTGGATTAATTGTACCGCCACTGTTCAGGGCGGATATCAGGGTTATTATCCTGTTGCCCCTGCCTCTGCGATGCTTTCGTGGGATACGGTGAATGCGTCAGTGAATTTTGGGGCGATGTACCAGTGGTACCCTAAACTGACCATCACGATGAAGAAAGGGTGAGCGATGTAACGGAACATTCATTTAGATCACCAGGCATGGTTATGGTTTCGCAAAAAAAACATGAGTTTCTAAGGGTATATTTTTAAAGAAACAAATCATGTAATATCGCTAAGAGTGGAGATGGTGATGTGAAAAAAATTGTTGTTGTACTCATTGGATTGGTTCTCATTACTCTAGGTTTGTTGAGCGGATGTGCAGAAAAGAGACCAGAAGTCAAGGATGAAACAGACACGGATGGTGATGGATACAGTGATGCCCTTGATGCGTTCCCCGATGATAGCACAGAATGGGAAGACTCCGATGGTGATGGGGTTGGTGATAACACCGATGCATTCCCCCACGATGCGAATGAAACAAGAGACACTGACGGTGATGGTATTGGTGACAACATGGATGCATTTCCTCTTGATCCAACCGAATGGCAAGATTCAGATGCCGATGGTGTGGGTGATAATGCAGACTATTTCCCCTATGATGCGACACGCTGGGAGCAACCTCTACCCGATGCTTTTCTTCAACATGCAGAACCTTATATCGAGAAATTGGTGCTCGATGATAGCCAGTTACAAACCTATGCAAACACCATCGTCAATGGCTTGGATTCTTCCAAAAGGGAATGTCAAGTCAATGCACTATATCGAGATGTTCTCAAGAACTATACCTGTACCGCTGCTCCAATGGATAATGGAACACTGCAAACACCACAGGAGACCATACAGAAAAAAGAGGGGGCCTGCGAAGATCTCTCCATTTTACTGTGCTCATTGCTCTCCAATATTGGGATTCCATCCTATCTTGTCTTCACCGATTCTCATGTGTATGCAATGGCCTCTGATGTCAACACCGATTCCCTCTGGGAGTGCGCTGAACAATCATTGATTCTTCAGGTTGAGGAACGCTTCGGGGAACCTATTAGTCAGCCTTTTATACAAACCTACACGCTTCAATCATTAAATATGTTGTATGCCGGTGGAGATGAAGGAAAAACATTTGCTGGTGTAATTGACTACATGACCATTGACTATCGTATAGAATCAAATCTACCATTGCACATGTTCGTTGTTCCAACACAAACAGAATTCTTTTCTCTCAGGGATGGTGACATCGCAAACTTTACGCATATTGTGCAATGGGAAGAAACTAATCTTACCAATAAAATTGGAACTATTCCTCAGCTTTTTACTTTTGGTGGCATCATTCTTTTCAATGAAGGAGCTTCGGCTGCAACGGTAAGTTTTGACTTTTTATTTTCTTTTCAACCATCGTTTTACGATACCTATAATAAAAACAAGCTGACCGCCTATGACATAGTGGGAAAAGATTCTGTTATTCTTGATCCAACGTTAGGAGACTATGGTTTCCCAGGGTATGATGCCGAGATAGTTGGAGAAAAAAAAGCAATCAATCCTCTTACGAAACAGTATTTCACCCTTCCTTAAAAAATAAACCTCCCAAATACGGGAACAGTATCAGAACAAATTTACAACAAACTCTACGGATGTACAGGAAATGAGGAAGGCTTCATCACTAAGTGAGATTTTTTTTTTAATGTTTAAAGGAAGTGAGGAAGAAAAGGAGGAAGAAGGATGACGGAGTCTTGCTTGAATCACCATGAACAGTCTTACAGCGAGATGAGGTAGATCCCGAGGACTACGATCAGGGTTCCGATGAACCGGTGCCAGTGGAACTTTTCTTTGAGGAACATGGTCGCAAGCAAAAAGACCGTAACAGAGCTTACGCCTGCCATCGGGTACACTTTGGAGGCGTTTGCTTGGAATAGCGCCGTGTACAGGAATGCTGCGGCAGTGGCTGCACACAGTGATGCGACAAGAACAATGCGTATCTGTGGTTTGAGGGAGGCTTTTGTCGGTTGTCGTTGTCGTCGCAGGAATAGGGATACGACCATGAGCATGAGGAATGCCATCAGGTAGATGGAGACTGCCAGGGCGATCGGCTCTGCGGTGCCAAGGCCAAGGAAGGTTTTGACGAGGAGTGCGTACGCGATGTCGATGGGGACGAGTGCTGCGATGATCAGGAGATTGCGGTCCAGGCGTGGTCGTGTGGTGATGTGTTCGGCAAGGACGAGGTAGATGCCGCCTACCATCACGAGGATTCCTGCGTAGTTGGGAAGTGTTGCTGGTTCGTGGAGCAGGATGATTGAGGCAAGGAAGATGAACAGGGTATCGAGTGATTGGGAGAACGGCTGGATCTCACTTGCGTTCTTTCTTTGCAGCACGCGCAGGTACACGACGAAGCTTACTGCGAGGAGGAAAGCAGGGATTGCCGCTAAGAGAAGCAGCGATGCGGAGATGCGGAGGTTCAGGAACAGCAGTCCTGCGGAGCCGAGGAAGACTGCATTGAACAGGGTGCGCAGCAGAACGGTGGTCACAGGGTGGTACTGCTGGTTCATCATGTACTTATCCAGAATGCCTGCGACCGCACCGATCATGTACCCGAGTACGCTAAAGACGAACCACGGCTCCATGGGACTCAACTGGGCTTTTAACACGGTAGTCTATAAAAAAGCTGTGATGCGTGGGATGAGGAGGTGGTTTTTTAAAATAATAAAGGAAAAAAGGGATACACATCTTTTTATCCTTCTAAGGTCTCCCTGCACTACTCCAAACAGTACATATTTTAACTCCATTTTTCTATCCATTGTTATGAATATGAATACAGGAGGAAGGTGATATGAGTAAAGACAAGGGCGGAAAAGATATTGCTCCCGGAAAGAAATCGAAGCCTTTAACAAAGAAGGAAAGAAAGGAACGTAGGAAAAAGACAAAAGAAAAACATGTTTACTAAGAATGAATGCGGATACTGTCC
>CAYGVY010000042.1:0-9043 GCA_964353435.1 uncultured Thermoplasmatales archaeon
TCTCGTTCAGATTTAATACGGCTTTCTTTCCAGGGATGCATCGGGGTTTCATATCTTTTTCTCGGGAACTTCTGACTGCTCATCTACACCACTCCTATTTCTCCTTGCCATCTTCTTTCTTTCCTGCAGCTGCCGGCGCTTCCTTTCGTTTTGAGACACCCAATGCCAAACCTTTTCGTCCATTGGAGCTGCTCCGTTGTCCCCGTACTTTTAAACCAAGCTCGTGTCTGACTCCTCGGTAGGATCGTACCATTTTCATCATGTTAATGTCATCTCGAAGGCGTATGGCGACATCGGTGCTGATCAAATGCATGTTTTCTCCTGTGTACACGTCTTTCTGATAGTTCAGCATCCATGCGGGAGCATATTCATCAATATTCTCTAAAACCTCTTTGAGTTTTTCAATCTGAGGTTCTGCGAGGTTACCAAATTTTAATCTACGGTCCACTTCAGCGGTATCGGCAATGAAAACGGCTAGGTGACGTCCGATTCCTTTTATCTGGGTAAGACCTTGTACAACATTGTTTTCACCGTTGATATCGGTGTTTACCACACGGATGATATAGTTAAAATTCTCATCATGTTCTTTTTTCTTTGAGGGTTCCTCTTCTCGGGCAGGTTGTTTACCTTTCTTGTCTTTTTTCTTCTGCTGTTCTGGTTTTGCTGCTGCTTGTTCTGGTGCGGGTGAGTCCTTTCTCTTTTCTTCCGAAGCCCCTTTTGCCGCTGGTTGTCTTGCTTCTGCCGACTCTTTGGTTGCATTTTGCACTTTTTCTTCTGGTGATTTTTCATTTTCTGCCAAGATGATACCCCACGTTGATGTACAGTCTTTCTGTATATAGTATCCTGTATACTACAAGAAAGTATTTGCCAATAATAAAAGAGGCTGTATTTAAGGGTAACTCTTCTGGCCACAAGTTCCGAAAGTAGGTTTTAAGTTCTCAGGAGTATTATCATATAACCTCAAAAAAAGCTTTGAAAGAGGTAATTTAAAGAAAAAATACCGCCAAGAAGACTCAATTACACTGAAAAATACCGCTCAAAAAACAGAAAAAGGTATATGGAAAACTGCTTACCTCTAGCTAAAAAGTATTTAAAACACGAATATTTGTTATAATGTCTCAACCAGAATTAAAAAGAGCCAATATCGTATATGAAAACTACGCTCATATGAATTTTATAAGGTTTGATACTTCATATAATAGAACAATAATATGAATTACACTTCATATTTTAGAAATTTTTATATAGGGGGAACACTAATTACAAAATATGAATCGTGATACAATAAAAAGAAGACTCATAGAACAAGAAACATACACAAAAAAATTTCTCGATAAACCATTAATCCCACGTGAACATTTTTCCGCCTATCAGAAACAACTCTCCACCAACCTCATTAAAACAATACTTGGACCAAGACGCGCAGGAAAAACCACCCTCGGGCTTTTACTCCTAAAAAAAACAAACTTCTACTACGTCAACTTCGACGACGAGGTTCTGTCCACAATAAAACGCGATGACCTAGGAACACTTCTTGAACTCCTTAACGAAGTCTTCGGAAAACGACCGTACCTCTTCCTCGATGAAATCCAGAACATCGATTCATGGGAACTATTTGTAAACCGACTTCAGAGACTTGGATACAACATTCTCTTAAGTGGAAGTAACAGCAAACTGCTCAGCAAAGAACTGAGCAGTCATCTTGGAGGAAGAACACTCACACTTGAAATCCTTCCCTTCAGCTTTCATGAGTTTCTCTCTGCAAAACACATCACCGCGATTAAGGAAACAGATGAGGAAATCGGCAGGATAAAAAAACAATTACAAGACTACCTTCAATGGGGCGGATACCCAGAGATCATTATGGAGATATCTGATCCGGATCTGAGAAAAAAATATCTCAACGAATTATTCGACACCATCATATTCCGAGATATCACACAACGATTCAATATTAAATATACTGCTGAGCTTGTGGCATTAGCAACGATTATCATGAATCAATTTTCTACCCGAACAAGCCTTACGAAAGTCTCACGGGATCTTGAAATCAGTACCCATACCATAAAAAAATATATCTCCTATCTTGAAGAAGCATATCTTTTTATCAGTAGTAAAAAATTCTCCTACAAACCACGAGAGATGGAATCATCATATCGGAAATATTATTGCGTTGACATCGGATTGCTTAACGCAAAAAAAACAA
This sequence comes from uncultured Thermoplasmatales archaeon, assembly GCA_964353435.1. GTDB lineage: Archaea > Thermoplasmatota > E2 > DHVEG-1 > DHVEG-1 > SM1-50. The sequence continues at coordinate 2,207 of CAYGVY010000042.1, forward strand.
CACTCACAAAGGATTTTGGAAAAAACCTGGAAAACATTGTCGCTGTTGAACTGAAAAGAAGAAACATTGATTTGTATTACTACATGGTGGATAATAAATATGAAGTCGATTTTGTCATCGGGGATTCAACAGCAATAACAGAAGTAATCCAAGTAGCTGACGACGAAGAAGAAATACCAAGACGGGAAATAAAAACCGGAATATTAGCATGTAAAAAACTCCATTGTTATACCTTAACGATCATTACCTGGAACACTGAAGCAAAAAAGCTTGAAGGCGACATCACCATTCAGAGTATCCCTCTTTGGAAATGGCTAACAAAATAAAAATACAACTTTTAATTCATATTTTAGAGAACCGTACCAGTGGGAAATCCAAATACCAGGTGGCAATAGAAATGAATCTGGATTTCTCTCTTGTATATCGACATACAAAGGATATACCGAGTCATAAACCTGAGGAACCTTCTATCCGAGGAAAAGCAGTCGATCTGCTCAAACAATTACTACTGGACGGCTATGTTCACTCCGCTAAAGAGAGCAATCCTGCACTTCGAAGATTAAAAAACAATTTTCCAATGATTCAACGATCTCAGATAGAAGGAAAAGGAATCTATTATCTGAATGATAAAAACAAGATGGCATTACTATCGGTTCTTGAACAGAAGAAATCCAGGCTAATACACTATAACGATCTTTCACGCATGGCGAAGGTTTTTGATATTAATCTGAAAAAACAGGAGAAAAATTCATTCATTGGTAAAAAAATTGTTAAACATCGCAGAAAAATCTAACATTTTAGGGGCGATTTCTATCTGGAAAAAGAAGATTCCTTGGTAGAATATTACATACGGAACTTGTGTCTGGATTTTCGTGAAGAAGGCGCCAGGGAGCATAGGGAGTAAGGTTTTATCAGTATTGTTGCACATTGTTGATGGACACGTTCGTTTCGTCACCGTAATTGATAAATGTAACAAACATATCCCCCTTAGTAGGTTTGTTACCATGCCGAAAACAAAGTGGACAAGGATAGAAGAAGTACTTGCAGGAGCGCATACGGAAAAACCAATACATATCCGCGGTTGGATCTACCGGACCAGGAGCAGCGGCAATATTGTTTTCATGATGTTACGTGACGTCACGGGGGTTCTCCAGGCGACAGTAAAAAAAGGAAATCTCCCCGATTCGGAGTTTGAGGATGCAATAAAAGCACTTATCGAGTCATCCGTGCACATCACCGGAACCGTGAAAGAAGACAAACGAGCGCCCGGTGGGTATGAACTGCAGGTGACCAATCTTACCGTCGTGAATTTCGCAGAACCGTTCCCCATCACCAAGGATCAAAGCCCGGAGCTGCTCCTTGACCAGCGGCATCTATGGATACGGTCACGGAAATTAACCTCGATTTTGAAGATTCGATCCACAATGGTTGGTGCGATTCATTCGTTTTTCAGGCAGCAAGGTTTCTTTGAATATGATGCACCGGTCCTACAGCCAAACCAATGTGAGGGCGGCTCGACCTTGTTTGAAGTGAAATATTATGAGGATAAAACGTATCTGTCGCAATCATGGCAGCTGTACGCAGAGGCGGGTATCTTCGCGTTAGAAAAAATCTATAACATGGGGCCAACGTTTCGTGCGGAGAAATCGAAGACGTCGCGGCATTTGTCTGAGTTTTGGATGGCGGAGATGGAAGCAGCCTGGATGGATCTCTCCGACGTGGTCGCTCTCGCAAAAGATGAAGTACAATACATACTGACCCAAGTGGTGCAGAACAACAAGAAAGATTTGGAGATACTCGGGCAGGATATCGCGAAACTTGAAGCCATAGCCAAGTCAGAGTTTCCCACCATCACCTATACCGACGCGTTACAGATCCTTAAAGAAAAAGAAGGCATGAATATCGAATGGGGGAAGGATTTACGGACCATAGAAGAAGACAAGCTGATGAATCATTTCAAAACCCCGGTGGTGGTGACCAATTACCCTCTCGAGATCATGGCGTTCTACAAACCAAAGGATGAGAAGAATCCGAACACTGCGTTGTGTTTTGATATGCTCGCGCCAGAAGGTTACGGAGAGATCATTGGTGGATCCCAGCGAAGCACGGATATCGCATCGATGACCGAGCGGTTAAAGCAGATGGGTGAGAACGTGGAGAATTACCAATGGTATTTTGATTTGCGACGTTTTGGTTCTGTTCCTCATTCTGGGTATGGTCTTGGGGTGGAGCGGCTCGTTGCCTGGATTTGTAAGGCGGAGAATATCAAAGATACGATTCCGTTCCCGAGAACACTCCTGCGATTCAGACCATAAACGGTGGTTGATATGAAAACACGGGTACATATGGTCATTTCAGGTCAGGTGCAGGGGGTGTGGTATCGTGCGAGCACAAAAGAAAAAGCAGAGGAACTGGGACTTACTGGTTGGGTAAAAAATACTGCTCATGGAAACGTTGAGGCGGTAATTGAAGGGGACGAATCAACAGTAAACGAGATGATTGCCTGGTGCCGAAAAGGACCACCGCTTGCGCAGGTCACTGATGTGAAGGTAACACATCAACGATTTGGTGGTGAATTTGTAGGATTTGCCGTGTTGCGTGATTAAACCTATTTTTTAATATTTTTTTTGATACTATTTTACCAAGAATCATTGTTTGTTTTATTTTCTCCATTCATCTGTGTTTTCTGCACCAAAAATGGTCGTATAGAAGAGGAGAGAGAGGAAAAATATGAAAAAAAGATAAGGGGATACCTCTCTCCTCTCCTCACAATCTGGCGCACATCAGATGTTACTATTTAAATGTATTTCAATACGTGTTAACATGGAACAATAAATACTGTTCTTTTAAAATCACACGCAGATAACAACAACAGACCTTAAGACAAAACGGAAAAAAGTAAGACAGGCCGGGAAACCCGCCCGTTCATCTTCAAAAAATTGATCCTTACTCAGGTTCTTCTTTCTTCTCTTCTTTTTTCTCTTTTTTTTCTTTTTTCTTTTCTTTTTCTTCTTTTTTCGTCTCTTTTTCCTCAGCTCTTTCCTCGATATGTTGCTTCTCTCGGACAATCCCACCCTGCAGGACACGGATTCGCGCACTCCACGCATGAATATGTTCGTCATGGTGCCTCTTCTTTAAAAAAAACTCAGCTTTCGTGATCTTTTTGCTCTCACATTTTGCTTCCAATTGCGCGATTTTCATCTGTTCTTTTTCAATTTTAGTCTCCAGCTTTGTGATATTCTTTTCTAATCGTTCAATGAAGCCCATGCTTTCTACTCCATATTTTTTCCTTTTGTGAAATACGTAGTGATACTCTTACGACGAATCCAAAACAAGTATGATGCTTATATAATTTTCAGGTAAGCAAGATTTTCCCACAAAAAGAACAACGAATACATACTATCAGAACAAGTTTTTCTGTCCGGTCTTTGCTTGAAGCTCCGGATACATAAAGGGGAGTAAAACCTCAGGAACATTTGGATTTCTTTGCTTCGAAGAAATCAACCGTGAGATGGTAAACGCCTCCATCTCCTGCTCATCATACGGAGATAAAAGAGATTGCGCTGTTTCCTTTTTCAAAGAAGCACGAAGCCATTCTTCCTCGTTTTCTCTTGGAAGAATAACCGGCATGCGTTTCTTCTTGTTATGGATTTTTTCCATCAACGGATTCGCTTTCGTCGTAATAACTGTATATGTTCGTAGTTCTTCCGACGTCGCCTTATTTTCCCAAGTGTCCCATAAGCCAGCCAACGCAAACGGCTCATGATCCTTCAACCGGATATAATACGGATAGTTTTTCCCCTGGTATTCCTGCCATTCAAAAAAACCATCAGCTAATATCAGACAATGTTTTTGTTCTGCAGCGTGGCGAAATGATGGTTTCTCATAGATGCTTTCAGCACGGGCGTTCATTGTTTTTAACCGCACTTCCTCAGCAGTTTTCATATCTTTTACCCAGAAAGGAATCAATCCCCACGTGAACAACTGGATTTGCTTGGGGTTTTCGTTCGTAATCACCGGGAGTTTTGGGAGATCGAAACTCGAGACATGATACTGCCGCTTAAACGATGTTTTCTCTGGAAATGACGCAGAAAATCGTTTCACCAGCGGATCAGGACCTGGGACTGAATACCGATAACACATACCATATTCCTTGATGTCGTATAGTATTACTTCTTTTTGTTCTTTTTCTCTATTACGGTTTCTAAAAGAGGTAGATATTCGTTCTACTATCACTCATTAGCTTCTCGCTGATAAACAGGATTAAAACGAATACTTTTAAGACAAAGCCAACGAATACTTTCAGCCATCTCCAATTCAGCTTTTTAAAACAAAACCGCCTATGCATTCTTTCCCACACCTACTTTAGGGAGGCAACATCCATGAAGAGCAATCGTTCAACCCGTGATATTCAGACATCTCATGCGACCTCATCTCTTGTACAAGTCGTGAAACCTGACATCATCGTCTTCTCGGGAATAGCAGAGCTTGACACTCTTCTAGGTGGTTTTAAGGCAGGAGAAACAACCCTTGTCGATGGAAACAGCAACCTTATTGAAGACCTACCGAACCAACTCTGCGTCAATACGTATAGAACATTCCACAGTGAGACTATCTATATCGATGGTGGCATGTGCGCCAACCCGTATCAAATTGCTCGGTACGCACGGATGTTAGAACTGGATCAGCAGGACGTATTAGAGAACGTAGCGATGAGCAGGGCGTTCACCGTCTATCAACTCTCAACTCTTATACACGAAATGCTTGAGCCGATGATCCAGAAACGCAGTCCACGGACCCTTATCATCGGGATGCTGCCTGCACTCTACCTTGACCCCGAGGTCCCCGTTCGGGAGGCACAGACATTACTTTCATTGGATCTCCAGAAGATACACGACCTCACCGCCAGATATCAGTTGATCACAGTGTTTACCAATCTAGATGTGATGCCGCTCTCACCATCCCGGGGTCTGGGGAAAAAACTCTACGAATGCGTCACCGAAATCGTAAGAATGAAACAGTTCGAGCATGGCACATCTCTTGAGCTTGTCAAGAAGCAGAAGAGTACTACGATTGTTCGTTGTGCAGAAGGACAACTCTGCCTTGAAGAGTTCGGGATGGTGAGCTGATGGGGCGGACTGTTCCGACGTTCCGCATGGTCATTGAATCATTTGGGTGGGAATGGAATGACTTCAAACGCGCGCTGCGAAATATCGATCAGGATGCGTTTGATGAACTCATCAATCATGCCCGGAAACACGCGGCAGCAGGCAGTAACATCAGCAACCCCAACCCGTTTGAACCAATCGTGATGTCCATTCTTGTGGAACATGAGAAAACATTACGGATGCTCCGAGAGTATGTTGAGCGGGAACATCCTTGACGTGTACCCTGACTATGAGAAAAACGTCATGGTCACCTGGCTGCTGCAGAACGGGAAAGCAACCAGGGTTGAAGAACCGTACGAGCCATGTTTTTATGTGCATACGCCGTCAAAAGATATCTCCGAGGTCGCCAAGGCCTTAGAAATAGTACCTCAGGTGAAACGACTGCAGCTTACTGCTGCAAAACTCATGCTTGGCTCACCGAAGCATACCATGGTCTTAGAGGTGGTGCCAAAAACCCTCAACTCGCTCCATACGCTTGCTAGTTTGGTGGACTTATGGGGCGGGTTTCTTGATCATCAGTTGTTCAACGTTGATATACGCCTTCCAACCAGGTACCTCCAGGAACGCGGCGTGTTTTGCCATGCGTGGATAACATGGGACGGGAAACGATTTAGTCTTGAGGATGAGCAATGGGCGCTTGATTACGAAATCCCTCCATTGAAAATCCTGCATCTTGATATAAAACAGAAAACAGCAGCTGTGCCATCATTTCATGAACCAATACCATCAATTGCACTGGATGATGAGGTGATCAAGGAGGACAATGAAACCGATACGATTCTTTCCGCGGTGGACAGGGTGCAGCAGATTGACCCTGATGTGATCGCAACCGTGAATGGAGACAGCCTGTTGTTTCCGTTTTTGTATCATCGTGCGAAGATCTGCGGGATTGAACATCTAGTGAACCTTGGGAGGGAGAAGAATCAGAATAAAAACAGTCTGCGACCAGTCAAAAAAGCAAAATCGTACTTCAGCTACGGACGGATCGTGTATCGACCTGCGTTCTACACGCTGCTGGGTCGGATTCATCTGGATACCGCACAGTCGTTCTTCTACGGTGAAAGCGGGCTTCGCGGTATTCTTGATATCGCACGATGCTCCAACATCCCTGTACAAATGCTCTCAAGACTCGGCCCTGGAACCGCTATCAGTCAGATTGAAGTCAACACCGCGATGGCAAAAGGTTATCTGATCCCCTGGAAGAAAAATATGCCAGAGAATTGGAAGACAGCAGAAGAGTTGCTGATCGCGGATCGGGGCGGGCTGGTTCTTGAGCCAGTGGCTGGTCTTCATGAGGATGTCATAGAGTTGGATTACGCCTCGTTATACCCAAATATCATGGTTCTTCATAACATCAGTCCTGAAACAATGCTATGCCCCTGCTGTCCTGATTCGACCAATCGCGTCCCTCAGCTTGGTTATCATATTTGTAGACGGCAGAGAGGATTGCTCCCTGAGGTCTTGGAACCGATTTTACTGCGGAGGTTCTGTTTCAAGGCACGAGCAAAAAACAAACGGTATGACCGCGAAGTATACATGGAGTTACAGAAAGCATGGAAATGGGTACTTGTGGTCTGTTTTGGGTACACTGGGTATCGGAACGCCCGGTATGGACGCATCGAATGTCATGAGAGCATCACGGCCTATAGTCGCGATATCCTGCTTTCCG
>CAYGVY010000043.1:0-8952 GCA_964353435.1 uncultured Thermoplasmatales archaeon
TCACAAGACCATACTCAAACGCATTCGGCAGAGAAACCGGACAGACCGCCTCACAACTCCCGCACGAAGTACATTTCTCCAGGTCAATATATCGCGGTTTCTTCAGGACTTTTACAGTAAAATTCCCTGGGTTCCCTTCAATACCTTCTACCACCGCGTTCGTAAGAATCTCAATATTTTGATGACGAGCACAATCGACTAGCTTTGGGGACAGAATACACATCGAACAATCATTCGTCGGGAATGTCTTATCAAGCTGGGCCATGACACCGCCGATTGTGGGTGACTTCTCCAGTACATAGACTTTGTATCCCATGTCAGCGAGATCGAGAGCTGCCTGTACTCCGGCGATGCCACCGCCGACAACAGCAACAGCTCCGATCGTATCAGATTTTTTTACCATAGGTCTTCTATTTTGTTGTTCGATTGTACCCTTCTTTCATCGCAATGTTTTTAATCGCATTCATCAACTTTGGGATCTCCACACCTTGCGGGCATTGAGTGAAACACCGATGATGAGACGAACAAATTTCAACAAACTTATTACAGAACACAGGGTCCTTCATCCCTAATAACACATTTTTGATCACTTTACGTGGTGAATAGAGCGAATCAAGCTCCCGCTCCGGACATCCTGCTGTACACGTACCACAGGAGAAACACTCATAGAGGTCTTTCCCAGCCTTGCTCTGCGTAATTGTGTATTTGAACTCCATATCAAGGTACTTCTTCGTCTTCTTCCCTGTGATGTCCTCCGTTTGTTCCTCAAGGAGCCGGGCGTCCCGCACCGCATTCATCACCTCTTTTACATTCACCTTCTGCGGACATTTCTCCAAACAACGGAAATGCGCGCTGCAGATCCAGAAAAACTCACTCGTCAGCACTTCTTCTTTCAACCCCAGGAGTGCTTTGCGGATGATGACTCGAGCGTTCCACTCTGGTTTTACATCCATCTCAGGGCAACGAGCGGTACAGGCACCACACGCGAAACATTTCAGGATACCTTCACCGCCCTCCTCTTTTGCTATCTGAAACTTGAAACCTGGGTCAACCTTGCGGGAGTCAATGACATCCATATTATTTTTCTCCTACCTCCAAGAACTCATCCTCCCGATACACAATCATCGGGATCTTCTCCTTAGTATCCTTCCCGGGGTGATAGTCGAATTCTTTCTGCGCGTTCTCTGCTGCAGCGATAAACACATCCATGAGCGGAATATTGTTGGGGCATGCCTGTTCACATAACCCACACTCCACACAAGAAAGAATCATATGGTTCATTCGTCCGAGCTGGAATAACAACGCATCGTTCGGCATTTTAAACAACCCTTTGATTTCTGCTCTGCGAAGGAACTTATACGCCTCTGCGTCAAACACTGATGAGTCAAACAGACACTCTTTACAGTAACAAATCGGACATGCCTGCCGGCAGTTATGACAGTTGACGCATTTATCAAAAAACTCAGAGACCTTATCAATTCCTTTGAGTCCCTCTTTTTCTTTGAGGAATACCGCACGTTTCTTGGCCTTTTCTTCACGGAGTTCTTGTACTGCTTTCTCCCGGCCTTTCCCTTCTTTTTCATCCTCAAGGGGTAATTCTTTCAGAATGTTCTTTCCTATCTCAGAGTATGCCTCAACTAGAATTTCTTTTTCAATATCAGCACCATAGAATCCAAGAATAATATCAGCGTTTGTCGGAATCGGGTCTTTACAGACCTGGCAGGCGGAGCGGAAATATTTTTCTGCTTCATCGGATTTCTTCGTCCAGGCTTCAAGAAGGAACTCCGTTGGTGTTTTCTTTTCAGGGAACTCGGTATACGTGTTTATAGGAAACGTACCAGGGCAATCGACTCCGATGATCACGATGTTTGTCAGGCTCGCTTGATTCAACTTTACCAGTTCGATAAGGGCTCGGATCTGACAAGACCGCATGACAACCCCGATGGGTTTTGATGGTGGCTGCACCTTCGTCATCTTTGATACGATTGTGGCGGTAGATGCTGGAAGAATCGGGGCAACAATATCAGCGTGAAGCTTCTTCGGATCGGAAATCAATACCGGGAATGCAATTTTTTTCGATGGAGTATTTTGCGGGACCAATAACGCCTGGATTTTCCCTGATGAAAGGAGATGTCTCAAGAAATCATTGGCTGAGCCTACCATGTCATTGTCCTTGACCTTGATTACTTTATGCGTCATTTTTTTTCATCCTCCATTAAAGATTCCAATGTTTGGCGATTGGGCTGGGTCCTAGTTTCCTCACTGCCTCAGTCATTTCTTTCATTGTATCAGCAAACTTCTGACCCTCAGATGCAGAGATCCATCGCAGCCACACTCGCTCTTTCTCTAAGCCTAATGTACCGAGGATATTTTCGAGTAGCACCATACGTCGTCGCGCCTTGTAATTCCCATCGATGTAGTGACAATCACCCGGGTGACAGCCGCCGACAAACACGCCGTCAGCACCCTCGAGCAATGCACGAAGAATATACATGGAATCAACAGACCCTGAGCACATGACTCTAATAATTCTGACGTTCGGCGGATACTGGATACGGCTCGTACCAGCAAGGTCAGCTCCCGCGTAACTACACCAGTTGCAGAGGAACCCGACGATCTTTGGTTCGAAGTCTTCCTTCTTATGCTCCTTTTTTTCTTCACTCATATTCTCTTACTCCAGACACGCATCAATCATAGAAACAATCTGACGTTTCGTAAACGTATTCTGCTGGAATGTGCCACTCGGGCAAACCACGGAACACGAACCACACCCCTGACACAGAATTTCATTAACAACCACCACTTTTTTCTCTTCATCAAACGTGATCGCGTCGTACGGACAGATCTCGACACATAATTGACATCCAGCACAATTTCGTGAAATCATCCTGGCGATATTTCCTTTTGTCTCCAGGTACTTCTTCGAAAGAATTGTTGCAGCGCGGGCACCGGTCGCCTTTGCTTGAAGAATAGATTCTTCAATGAATCGTGGTGAATGCGCAAGGCCGCAGAGGAAAATCCCGTCAGCAGAGAAATCAATCGGACGTAACTTCACATGTGCTTCTGAGTAGAACAAGTCCTCGTTTAACGGAACCTTCAATTGCTGCGCAAGCGGAGTGTTATCCTGTGGGATGATCCCGATGCTAAGCACGAGTTTATCGGGATGCAAATGCAGCTCTCTATTGAGAATATGTTCCTTTGTTTTCACTAAGGGTTTTCCCTCCTCAAGCGTCACTTTTGGCTCATCATCATCGTTATATCGGATGAATAAAATCCCGTTCTTCCGAGCCTTCTGATACAGCAGGTCTTCACGGAACCCGTAGGTCCGAATATCGCGGTACAACACATAGACAGCTGCATCAGGATTCAGCTCTTTGAAGCGAAGTGCGTTTTTCAGTGCCTGCGAGCAGCACACCCGACTGCAATACGGATGATCATCGTTTCGTGATCCGACACATTGAATCATCACGACTTCCTTGATATCTTTCAGATATGGTTTTTCTTCATAGAGGTCTTTTTCAAACTCGGTCTGGGTGATGATATCATCGCTTTTTTCGTACAGATATTCAACAGGTTTGTAGGGAAGACCGCCGGTTGCTACCACAGTTACTCCATGTTCAACTTCGGTAGGTGTCTTTTTCTCTTTTGTTATCAACTGGGACTTAAAATTCCCGACGTATCCAGAAATGTTCGTTACCGTCGTATCGGTGAACACGTGGATTTTCGAATGGCTCTTCACTCGTGCAATTGTCTCATTCAGATGCTCTTGTGGTTTCTCCCCATTGATGCCAAGATAAATGTCTCTTAGATGACCACCGAGTATTGGTTCTTTTTCCACAAGGGTTGTTTTATATCCTTGGTCTGCAATGGACAGCGCTGCATGCATCCCTGCGATCCCGCCACCGATAATAAGTGCATGGTTAACAACAGGGATTTTCAAATGGTGGATAGGGGACAAATCCGATGCTTTTGCAACCGCCATCCGCACCGCATCAATAGCTTTTTCTGTCGAACTCTGTGGATTGTTTTTATGCACCCATGAATTCTGATCACGAATATTAGCCATCTCGAAAAGATGAGGATTGAGCCCTCCCTCACGGAGTGTATCCTGGAACAATGGCTCATGGGTTCGCGGTGTACATGATGCAATTACAATGCGATTCAGTCCAAGTTCTTTGATTTTCTCCTTTATTTTTTCATTGGAATCCTGGGAACAGGTATAGAGGCTATCGTCCGCGTATACAACATATGGTAACGCCTTTGAATCTGCGACGACCTTCTTCACATCAACAACGCCACTGATATTTATACCGCAATGACAGACAAACACGCCGATTTGAGGGAGTTCGTTACTCACGTTTTTTTCATCAGGGTATACCTTCTCAATGATCTCTGTTCCTCGTAACGAAGTAATATCCTTTGCCGCTTCTACAGCGGCAGCCGAGGCTTGAGTAACGCTCTCTGGAATGTCTTTTGGTTCGGTTACTGTCCCTGACGCATAGATACCTTTTCGTGATGTCTTCACTTGGTCGTATGGATCGGTTTCAATGAATCCATAGTGATTAAGGTTCACTTCAAGAATTTTGCTCATCTCAGCAAGTTCTTTACATGGTTGTAATCCAACTGAGAGGACAACCATATCGTAGGATTCTTTCTGCAGGGTGCCAGCATCATCCGCATATCTAATGTTGAGGTGCTTTGTCTTTCTGTCTTGTTCAACTTGGGGGATCCGGCATCTTCGATAGACGATCCCGTACTCGTCTTTTGCCCGTTCATAGTATTTTTCAAAATCCTTTCCAAACGAACGCATATCCATGAAATAGATATGGGTATCAACCCCAGGGAGGTGTTCCTTTGCGATGATCGCCTCCTTGGTTGCATACATGCAGCAGACTGAAGAGCAATACCGTCGATCGCAGCTTTCATCACGGGAGCCAACGCACTGCAGCCATGCGATTTTTTTCGGGGGTTGTCCATCGGAAATACGGGCTAAATGCCCCTGGTATGGTCCAGATGAGGAAAGCATCCGTTCAAATTCAATACTAGTGAGCACATTTGGATAAACCTGATATCCGTAACTATCTCCCTTTGGCGGCACATATTTGTCAAATCCAGGGGAGATAATCACGGCGCCAACATCGACCTTGATTTCTTTATCCTCCTGGTCGTATTTCAGTGCCCCTTTATCACAGAAGTTCTCACAGGATTTGCACGTACCGTTCAGTGCGTACATGCATGCTTCTTTATCGATAACTGGGACGTTTGGTATCGCCTGAGGGAATTGAGTGTAAATGGCTCCTCGTTGCGCCATCCCTGCATCAAAGTCACTGGTGAGAGGCTCAGGTTTGTTGGGACTTAACTTAGAGAGGTTAATACATTGTGTCGGGCATACAAACGCACATGCTCCACAGGTCATACAGACATGCGAAAACTCTTGAAAGGGGACCGCGATTTCTCTCTTTGCACCACGGTGAGCAAACCCTAACGCTTTCACCTTCATTACTTCATCGCAGACCCGCACACACAACCCGCATAAAATACACTTATTGTCTGGATCAGTGTAGGTTTTAAACCTGGTTTTCTGTACTCCTAGTTTACTGGCGAGTTCTTTGATCTGTTCTGATGTGGGACAGCGGGCGAGGTAGAGTTCCATAAGAATTTTTCTTCCGCTTTGAACGCGTGGGGAGTTTGTCGCAATGACCATTCCTTCTTTTACTGGTAAACTGCATGATGCGGTCAGCTTCGTCCAGCCTTTCTGAGTAACCTCCACGATGCAGAGTCTGCATGAACTATATGGTGCAATGGACGGATGGTGACACAAGGTTGGAATGAAGATAGTATTTTTCTTGCATACCTCCAACACAGTCTCATCTGGAGCTGCTTCGTATTCTTTCGAATCAATGGTCACAAGAACCATTTACTGCACCTCCAGCGCATCAAACTTACAGGCGTCATAGCAAATACCGCATTTTATGCAGGTCTTCTGGTTGATTTCATGAGTTTGTTTTGGTTTCCCTGACACTGCTCCTACGGGGCATTTCTTGGCGCACAGTTGGCAGCCGACGCATTTTTTTGCATCAACAGTAAATGTAATCAAGGGTTTGCATACATGAGCAGGACATTTCTTGTCTCTGATGTGTGCCTCATATTCATCTCTGAAATACCGCAGGGTCGTCAGGATCGGATTTGGAGCAGTGATTCCTAATTGGCATAGTGATGCATCCTTTACGATCTCTGCTAGTTCTTCTAACAGTTCGATATCTTCTTTTCGACCTCTGCCTTCCGTGATATCGGTCAACATCCCATGCATCTGAACAAGGCCCTCACGGCAGGAGGTGCATTTCCCACAGGATTCATTTTTTAAGAAATTCACAAAATATTTTGCGACATCCACCATGCAGGTGTTCTCATCCATCACAATCATACCGCCAGAGCCCATCATCGCTCCTGACTCGCTTAGACTGTCGTAGTCAATAGGAAGATTGAGATGTTGCTCGGGGATACAGCCACCAGAAGGCCCACCGATTTGTACTGCCTTAAATTTCTTGCCTTCTTTTATCCCACCACCCATCTCATAGACTATCTCTCGAATCTTTGCTCCCATAGGAACTTCAACAAGACCGGTGTTGTTGACCTTCCCAACAATAGAAAATATTTTGGTTCCTTTGCTTCCCTGAGTGCCTATTTTTTTATACCACTCCGCACCCCTGTTAACAATGAAAGGAACGTTTGCCCATGTCTCTACATTATTCAGCACAGTCGGTCGTTCAAATAACCCTCGTGTCGTACTATGAATGTGCTTAACCCGCGGCTCACCAGCTTTACCTTCAATAGATGCCATAAGCGCCGTGGATTCTCCACAAACAAATGCTCCTCCTCCCTTCGCGATTTTCACATGAAAAGAGAATCCAGAGTTCAATATGTTCTCTCCCAACAGACCCAATGCTTCCGCGCTTCGTATTGCAAGATCAAAATATTGGATGGCCAACGGATATTCTGCTCGCACATAGATATACCCTTGGTTTGAACCCACCGCATACGCACCAATAATCATACCCTCTAAGACACTATGGGGATTCGCCTCGAGAAGACTACGATTCGCATATGCCCCAGGATCCCCCTCATCAGCATTACAGATCACATATTTTATCCCATCTACCGAAGGAGCTTTCCGTGCTGACTCCCATTTCTTCCCTGTGGAAAAACCAGCGCCACCACGACCTCTCAAGCCTGATTTTGTAACCATCCCAACAATGTCTTCAGGGCGTGTCTGCTGCCGTAATATGTTCACTAACGCAGAATATCCACCCATCGCAAGATAATCAAGAATATTACCCGGGTCAATATACTCGTTATTCCCAGAAATAACACGCACTTGTTTTTTATAAAAAGGAATATCATCAATGCAGGAAATATGCTTCTCACTCCCAGGATCCTTCCACAAGAGATCTTCTACGACCGTACCATTTTTCACTGTCTTGGTGACAATTTCTGAAACCTGGGAAGGAGCAACTCTTGGGTAAAATATTCGTTCAGGGAGGATAAGGATGAGAGGCTCCTGGTCACAATACCCGAGACAACCACTGGCTCTGAGAATAACACTTTTCCCTAACCCTGCTTTATCAAGTTCATCTCGCACCGTATGCAAGATATCCTGTGATCCACGAGCACGACCACAGGTGCCACCTGCAACCACCACCGTCCTTCTTTTATCGTTCTCTCTTTCTTTTATGAGTTTATGAATGAGATCCTCTAGTTCTTGTAGCGAGTGAAGCGGTTTCAGTTTTAACTTCTGTATAATCTCATCAGGGGAGAATGAAGTCTTCGATGAAGCTGCATCCTTCCTGCTCATTGCTTCACCTCTGCGACAAGAGGAGAACTCTTCTCAAGGGTGATAGTATTAAGAATCTTGCCAAACTCACCAGGTTTTACCATGTAATATTTCTCATCAACAACCACCACAGGTCCTAATGCACAGGCACCAAGGCAGTTCACGGTCTCCAAAGTAAACATATCATCATCAGTCGTCTCACCAGGCTCTATCTTAAGAAGACGCTGTATCTCATCAAGTACTCTAGGGCTCCCACGCACATGACAGGCAGTACCCATACACACTTTTATGGTGTGCTTTCCTCGTGGTTTCAAAGAAAACGAGGTATAGAAGGTTGCGACATGGTACACCTGTGCAAGAGGAACATCTACCTCTCGAGCCACATACCTTAGAATATTTTTTGGAAGGTGATTATAATGTTCGTTTATCGCCTGCATAATAGGGATGAGCGCATCAGATGTTTTCCCATAGGTGTTTATGATGTCGTCTACTGTTCTGAGGTCGTTTTTTTCAAGTGCTTTTTTTGCATCATATTGCGTTGGTTTCTGTGGTTTGAACCGGACGAGACAGTTTTCTACGCACAACCCGCACCCATTGCAGAGAACCTCATCAACAGATCGTGCTTTTTTGTTGATGGTAACGGTAAAGTCACCAGACTCACCCTCTATTTTTTTCAGGTCAGAGTAGGTAATGAGTTCGATATTTGGATGTCTGCCGGTGGCAACGAGTTTTGGGGCGAGAATGCACATAGCACAATCATTGGTCGGGAATGTTTTATCAAGCTGGGGCATTGTCCCCCCAATGCTTGGTTGTTTTTCAACGAGATACACCTTAAATCCTGCATCAGCAAGATCCAATGCTGATTGAATACCAGCAATCCCACCACCCAATACCAACACTGAGCCGTGTTTCGCAGTGGAAGTCGTTGGGTTCTTTTCATCCGTCATCTTGGTAACACTCACATGATGTCGTCAATCATATTCAGCAGTTGTTTCTTTGTGAAGTTCTTATGAATCGATGCATTACTCGGACAGGCGGCAATACAGCCGCCACAACCAACGCACAGGGCGTCGTTCACCTCAGCAATCCGCTTTCGTTCATTGAGCGTACGTGCCTCGTAC
>CAYGVY010000044.1:0-8871 GCA_964353435.1 uncultured Thermoplasmatales archaeon
GAGAAACAATAGCCAATGCAACCAACGCCTTGACTTCACGGTCCATCTTTTTCTGCAATGGAGTACGCTCTTCTTTAGCCTCCTGGATATTGACTGCGATTTTTCCGATTTCCGTGACATTTCCTGTTTTAACGACCAGCGCTTTTCCATATCCATTTAGTATTTTACTGCCGGCAAACACGATGTTTTTCATCTCATACAGTTCAAGATCAGTCTCGTGGATCTGATGCGTGTTTTTTTGAATAGGTTCGCTTTCTCCAGTGAGATGTGCTTCATCAACAAGCATGTTTGTCGCTTCAATTAATCGTGCATCAGCAGGGATGATATCACCGGATTCAAACACAATGATATCACCAGGGACTAGGAACTTAGAGGCGATGACTTCTACCGTTCCATTCCGGATGACTTTACATTGTGGAGAAAGAATTTTTTTTAGTTCCTCCGCCGCTTTTTCTGCTTTTCCTTCTTGTATCAAACTGATAATTGTGTTGATGACGACAACGCCGACAATTGCGAGAGCTTCAAGTAAATCGTTGATAATAAAGAAGGAGAGAAGAGATGCTACAATCAAAATCAGTGCCATCGGTTCGATGAGTGCTTCAATGATTTTTCTGAAAATGGATTTCTTTTTTTCTTTTGCAAATTCATTTAGCCCATACACTCGTAAGAGCTCCTCAGCTTTCGTATCTGAAAGACCTTGCGAAGACGTCTGGAATGCTGCAAATAATTCTTCTACTGATTGGGAAGAGAAGTTTCCCAAGAGATCGATTTTTTCAGATTCCATTTTTTCGCCGTCTGGTTATTCCACGTGAAATCATGTCCTCTTTTATCTAGTTTTCATTTATGATAAAAATATCAAGAATCATCTGTTGAAAACCATAAATTATTAAAGAGTTGGAAGATAAAGGAATTCGACAAAATAAAGATGATGGGAGCTTATGAAAAAAATAGGTATCTTAACAGGTGGCGGTGATTGCCCGGGGCTTAACGCTGTTATTCGCGCGGTTGTAAAAAAATCATCCAAGAATAAATGGGAGGTTCTCGGCATTCTTGATGGATGGAAAGGCCTCATTGAAGGAAATGTCATGCCGCTCACCGATGTTCACATCTCAGGGATTTTACCAAAAGGTGGCACAATCCTTGGAACGTCTCGGACAAATCCGTTTAAAGAACAGGGGAACGTCGATAAAGTCTTAAAGAATATAAAAAAGTTCAAGATTGACGCACTCATTGCCATTGGTGGAGAAGATACTCTAGGAGTTGCTTTAAAACTGCATAAGCTGGGCGTCCCTATTGTAGGTGTCCCTAAAACCATTGATAACGATATCTCAGGAACAGATTACACGTTTGGGTTTGACACCGCAGTCTCTATTGTTACCGATGCAATTGACCGGCTTCATACCACAGCAGAATCACATCATCGCATCATGGTTCTTGAGGTGATGGGACGACACGCGGGATGGATCGCAACGGTATCAGGGATTGCTGGCGGGGCTGATGAG
Organism: uncultured Thermoplasmatales archaeon; assembly: GCA_964353435.1. Taxonomy (GTDB): domain Archaea; phylum Thermoplasmatota; class E2; order DHVEG-1; family DHVEG-1; genus SM1-50. Next base: position 1,503 of record CAYGVY010000044.1, read on the forward strand.
ATTCTGATTCCGGAGATAGCATTTAACATTGAGGCTGTATGCAATAATTTGAAGGCACGCCATGACAGTGGAAAGAAGTTTAGTATCGTGGTAGTCTCCGAGGGAGCAAAACCAAAAGACATTGACCATTTTGAGACGTTATCTGAAGAAAAGGATGAATTTGGTCATGTCAGACTCGGTGGAATCGGACAGCGACTTGCAAAAGAAATTGAAAAGAGACTTGGTGTTGAAACACGGTTCACGGTTCTTGGACATGTGCAACGTGGTGGATCTCCTACTGCATACGACCGGGTACTGGCGACACGATATGGTGTTACCGCAGTTGAACTGGTAAAGAGCGGACATTTTGGAAAAATGGTTGCCTTAAGAGGATATAAAATCGTCCCGGTTGATCTGAATGAATCAGTGACGAAACTCAGAACCGTTGACATGGATATCTATGAGATTGCAAAAACCTTTTTTGCAAAACCTCATAATGAATAAAACGTTATTGGCTTTGTATGAACCTTAATTTCATTTTTTTATTTTAATTAACAAAATAATGTTATTTCTAATCAATTATGTAACAATTAAAAAAAATCATTATATACATGCTATTTGTTTTCTATTCTGGAGTGAAAGAATGCAATGGAATAAAAAAACCATTATGATGGTGGGTTTAGCAGGGGGCATTATGCTCTTTTTTATCGGCATGGTAGCATACATTATCTTGGGACCAAGTACCGATACGTATATTATGCCAAGACAAATTTCATCCTTACTGAAACTCACCGGTATGGGGATTGTCTGCATTTCTATGATTGTCGGTGGTTTCTTCGCTGAAAAAATAGAGAAGGACACAAAAATACTTCTCTTGCTCTTCGGTATGATTCTCTTATTATTGAACATTTTTCTCTTCTCGTCGTCTCAATTTTATTAGGAGGTGTGAAACAATGAAGATAAAAATGAAGGATTTAGTAATGATAGGAATCATCGGCGGGATTGCGTTCTTCTTTGTTGGTGCTATCATCAGCAATGTTTTTCCAAGCAGTCAAACCGATCTTATGTCGTATAAGGTTTCAGGATCGATTAAACTCATTGGTATTGGCGCATTAACCAGTTCCATGATAATCGGTGGAATCATTATTGATGATATTGATAAAAATTTAAGACTCTTACTGCTGTTACTTGGTTTAGTGCTTTTAACCATCTATACAGTCGGTTCGCAATCATTGCAATGGTATGTGCCAACAACATCACAGACACCTACAGGAAATCAATCATATGAAAATCGACCGACGGGATATGGCATCCCTGGTTTTGAACTGATTTCTCTTCTTGGGGCGCTAACGATTGCTCTGTTCGTATTAAAGAAAAAACATTATAGGTAACTTTTCATGGAACAAGAAAATATTCCCACCGCACCGATAGGTATTATTTTCATCGCTACATTTTGGATATTTATTGGTACATGGTTACTTACCACAACATCACAATACCTATCCTACTCCTATTACTATAATCCATTTGGAATCATACCGCTGATGATAAGTATCGGTATAATAGTGGTAGGCTGGGGACTTCTAATACTGAAACGATGGGCATACCTGATAACCCTCTTTTTTTCGGTTCTTGGTTTAATTTCCTTGTTTGTGTATATACCTAGTTTGATTTATAGCCTGATGAGAGGATATTACTATTACTATGGAATGTCATCATTATTTCCGTTCATCTCCCTTTTATTTATCCCAATGATATATTATTTATTGAAAAGAGGAAATGTATATTTCAAGAAAAAAGGGGAAAAACCGACGAGAATTTGTCCCAAATGTAAACGTGTTATTCCATTTGACGCGAATCATTGTCCTTACTGCGATCAGAAATTTGAGACGGTCGTGTAGACAAAATACTCTTTATTCGAATCACTTGTGTAATCGAATTTCAATTTCCTGAAAATCTTTTGGGACAAATGACTGAACAAAAATTTTCCTCGCATCATTCTCCAACACGCGATAATCGAGATACCGGGGACTGACATGTACCAAAAACAGTTTTTCTACCTTTGCCTTTTTTGCTATTTCTGCCGCTTGCGCTGCGGTCGTATGTCCATATTCTTTTGCGATATCTTCGAGTTCTGAGTCAAAGGTTGCCTCATGGATTAAGACATCTGCATTCTTCGAAAACGCTATCATCTCCTCACAAGGCATGGTATCACCGGATATCACGATTTTTCTGCCTCTTCTTGAAGGACCTAGTATCATGCCCGGTGTGATTTTCTTGCCATTCGCAAGAGTTATGGTTTGTCCACATTGCAGTTTACTAAACAATGGTCCCACAGGTATCCCTAATTCCAAAGCCTTAGCTTTGTTGAATTTCCCGGGGCGTTGCTGTTCCTCAAGACAGTAGGAGTATGCAGGGACATTATGTTTTACTTTAAGCACATGGATGCTATATTCTTCGAATTCGACCTCATCATCATTGGTTATGTCATGTGAAATAATCTCGTAGGATGGTCGAAAATATCCAAGTGTTAAAAGATGGTCGGTAAGTTCCTCCATCCCCTTTGGTCCATAAATGTGTAGTGGTTTGTCTCGATCATTCAACTGCATGGTTTGAATCAGGCCAGGCAACCCAAGAAAATGATCACCATGAAAATGGGTAATGAAGATTTTCGAGATCTGCATATAACTGAGGTTTGATTGCTGGAACTGCCGTTGGGTTCCTTCTCCGCAGTCGAACAACAAGATTTCACTGCCTCGTTTGATAGCAAGGGATGAAACGTTTCGCTTCACGGTCGGCCAGCTTCCACCTGTTCCAAGGAAGATGATACGCAGTTGTGTCATGCTACAGACGGATACCACCAAAGGGTAAAAGTGTTTTGGTTACTTCTGGTAGACAACAAAATATCGAGTGAGACTACGATGAACGCGAAACTCATGGATTTCTACGAGGGAAAGGTATTTTTCTCCAAGACAAACCATCGATTTATCAGACAAACCGACCACTGCTTTGCCGCTCTTTTTTAGAAGACAAGCAATAGAAACAAATGCCCGTTTATAGAGCATCGCCATGGTTTCTCCTTTTGTTGTTGTCGCTTTACCGTATGGAAAATCAGTGATTACTGCATCAACGATAGAAATCGACTGAGGGATATTTCCAATATCGCAACATGATAATTCATAGTTTTTAATTGAGTAGAAATCAAGGGTTTTTTTACATCCATCAATCATTTTTTGTTCAATATCACTGCCGATGACTCGCGCCCCGATTAGTCCTGCTTCAAGTAGTATTCCACCAGTACCGCAGAACGGATCAAGCAGCGTTTCTTGTTTTTTAATAGACGAGAGGTTGACTAATGCGCGAGCGACTTTTGGATGAAGCGTGATTGGTAACAAGAACGGGCGAAAGTGTCCTCTTCGTTTTTGAAAGTGACTTGTTTCCAGAGCAGCTTTTTTTATTCCAACATAGGCTGTGTTCTCTGTTACAATTGCACGCAGCTCTATTTCAGGATGTGTGAGATTTACCACCCTATTTTTTGTGTAGATATCTCCTAAGTGGTCAATGAGTTGCTGTGAATGAATTGATGAGGAACGGTTTTTACACCGGATTGCGATTGATCCATCTTTCATAAGAGGATGTTTCTCTGCGTTCCGCACAATATCATCCAAAGTAGCAGGACATGAAAACAAGATCTCATCAATCACAAAGGTAAAAGCGAGTCGTTCCGCGAGTGTCTGGATGATTGAATCATTTGGTTTGATTTCGACGATGAGGACATCTTCATTTGAAGGGATGAGCGTATACATAATATTTTCAGCATTCAGACATGCGATTACTTCGGCGCAGGGAAGTGTCTTCTGTTCTTTGGAAAGCTCAAACATCAGCTTCATGATGTATCAAACAACCTAGCTGCTCTGAACATGATTCTCCTAATAAAATTATACGGTAGTGGTTATATGATAAAAAAATGTGATAAAAAAACTGATTATTTGTTGTCTTCTTCATCAACTTTTTTCTTCTTTAAATTTTTCTTTAATGTCTCATCGACTTTATATTTGCTATCGTGTTCCCCTTCGAACCATTTCCCGTCTGTTTTTTGATCGATTTTCCCTGTAAGTTCATCAAGCTTGTATCGCATGTAATCCTGCCCTTTGAACCACTCATCTTGCTGTTTTTTCTGATCCTCTGGAACTTGTTCAGGTTCTTTTTCCTCAGATAAATAGGTTGTCTCCTTCTTCTTCGCTTGCACGGGGATTCGAATCTCTTCTACTCTAGACGCGGAACTTGAAATGGAGACGTCGTTTCTCTCTTTTCCGGGAAATGATACTTGTTCATTTTTGGAACGTTGCCCTAGTTTTTCTTGCTGGTATGTCTGTGGTTCATCAGATGATCTTGCTCGTTTCGACTGGTGAGGTATCGTTGGGTTTCTTTTTTGCCTCCATAAAACATAAGCAATAGAAAAGATGACCACGAGGATTGCAATGAGAATAGGGAGAATTTGAAGGAATTTTGATTCACTAAGATCGAAAATGGACCCCTCTACATTTTCGACACGGATAGTCGTTGAACCAGGGAGATAACCGCTTTTTATGACTTGGATGGTTGCGGTGGTAATCATCTCAACTTCAGGTGCATGGGCATAGGCCATGCCTTGAAAATCGGTTATTATCGGTGCAGCATCTGTTGTGATATATACAAGAGCGCCTTCCACTGGTTTATTTTCTTGATCTTTGACGGTGACTTGGAACTCCTTTTTTTCTTCGATAGTACCTCGATCTGCAACAATCGACAATTCACCTTTCAGGACAGTCATTTCTACTGTAGCGTTCAGGTATCCTTCCTTTGTAGCTGTGATTTCAAACGAGTCAAATTCATCAAACTGTGGGGCTTCGACTGTAATAAAAGGTTCTGCTACACTCGTGAGATATGTCGTTCCTAAAAAGGTTATATTGACATCAAGGATAATTGATTCATTTTCCGTGCTAACTATTATATCATAGTTTCTTCCTTCAAATAAAATAGTTCCTGCGCTTTCATTCCAGTCGTTTGAATCATAGATTTCAATAATAAGCGCTGGTTCATCTTGCGCAGGGACCGTAGTTGTAAAAAGAGTGTTCACTAGCAACAACAGAACGATAAGACTAAGAAAACTCATCTGAGCTTTTTGATACACAGTAATCCTCATCAACTACCTTTGAGTGCTGCATGCGAAGATGCGGTAATACATATTTATGTTTTTTGAAGAGAAACGAAAAGAATATCTCAGGGAGTTATTTTTCTGCGAGTCGTTTCTTCAGCTCCTTGATGATATCAACAGGGCTAGGGTCAATTCCTCGTAACACCGCAAGATAACAGCTGGTGAAATCCCCGAGGCACATGAGGTACATCATTTTTGCGAGCTGGCTTTTCCCCTTCGGCGAGACTTCAATGATATTGCCTGCAGTATTGTGAAAGAGGTCACGCATGAAATTTAACCGGGTCGTCATATCGATGATCTCTTCATCTTTATCACGAAATAATATGCAGGAGAACTGTTTTGATATTTCAGGATTCGCAGACCAACCAACAATATCATTATGGTTACAATCTGGGACGAGATCTGTGCGTGCGATCAGTTTGCTGTTTTCATTGAATTGATGACGCCATCGAATCGCAATCGGTGTGTAGACGCCCCATCCGTATATCTGTGGAATGGTGTTGAAGATTTTTTTTGCAAGTTGTTTTGCAGGGTTATTTTCTTCAGGCACAGTTTTGTTATTCGTGTTGACGAATTCCTGTGTCACTGATATGGTTTCTTCGATATCTGTTTCAATCGCGGTTTTTAACAACCCGATTTTTTTCAGAAATATAATCGAAGGGAATAACAAGTAGGCGGTTGCTGCTCGTGGTTGAATCCCAGAAGGAATTTTCACGAACGGAACGCCACGTTTTTCTGCAAATTCTTGGAGCTTCCCACCAGTGGAGATACATATCATTTTGCATTTTTTCTGACTTGCGATCTTGAACGCACTAAGGGTTTCATCGGTGTTTCCTGAGTAGCTGATGCAGATAACAAGGGTGTCTTTGTTCACCCATTTCGGCAGATCGTATTCCCGGTTGACAACAAGAGGAACATCGAGTTTATCCCGGAACAAACTTGCCATGATATCCCCAGAAATCGCAGAGGCACCCATGCCTGCGATAACCACGTTATCAATTTTTATAAAGTTTAATCGCTCTATTGCTTCAGCAATCGCCAGAGACTCTTTGATTTGTTCTGGAAACCGAGCGAGTCCATCAAGCATATTTTCTTTATCGACCAATGCAATTTTTTCCGTATCGTTTACCATCATTTATACCATCTCAACTCTCTTCATCATTCTTGTAATACTATACAAATTAGAGACTCACCAGATTATCGAAGAGAGAAGGAGAAATCATGTGGTGTATTAAAAAATATTTCTATGAAAACCCAAGAAAGTTGTTGTTCAGATTAAAAAAGAGTTAATAACTCGTGCTTCTTACACTGTTGCACATGAAGTATGTCCAGGGAGAAATCCTTACGACAGATGGTTTTATCACAGGCTATATTAGTTTTGAGCAGAACCAAGGAGTATTCGAGGTTAGAAAAGGCGTTCCTCCTGAAAAACCGATAGTAAAAGGATTCATTCTCCCAACATTTGTCAATGCTCATACTCACATTGGTGATTCTTTTATACGGAAGAAACATCTTAAACTACCGTGCAATATAAAAGACCTTGTTGCGCCACCATATGGGTTGAAACATCGATTATTAAAGGAAGCATCGGAACAGGAAATCCTTGACGGGATACGGATGTCTCTTGCAGAGATGACAGCTTCAGGCACCTCAAGTTTTTGTGATTTTCGGGAAGGTGGCCTCATCGGGATTTTCCAGCTTCGAAAGGCGATGAAAAATAGCAGTGTTGATTCAGTGATTCTGTCACGGCCATCGCAGATGACCTATGAGAAAGAGGAACTTGATCGGCTGTTGCAGAATTCCGATGGGATAGGTTTGAGTAGTATCTCGGATTGGGAGCCTGCAGAAATCGAGAAGATATCAAAGCATGTGCGAAAAAAGAAGAAGCTGTTTGCGTTGCATGCAAGTGAGGTTGCACGCGAAAATATTGATCGTATTTTGGATTTACACCCAAATCTGCTTATTCATATGATCGCCGCAACCAAGGCAGACCTTAAGCGGGTGAACGATGCCAATATACCAATCGTGGTATGTCCTCGGTCATATGCGTTTTTCCACTTGAAAAACAACCTAGCACTCATGAAAAAGACCGGCGTCACCATCCTGCTCGGAACTGATAATGCGATGATAAACACTCCTGATGTGATTGAGGAAGTGCGGGTGTTGCTTAAGACCGGTCTATTCTCTCTTGAA
>CAYGVY010000045.1:0-8680 GCA_964353435.1 uncultured Thermoplasmatales archaeon
TCTCAGAGGTTTTCTCTTTTGAAAACGTCTTATCCTTGTAGGTAAGAAGGAAACAGCCTGAAATATGATCATGCAGCCCACCGATGATGATACCACCAAATCGAGGTGACATCAGGTTCTCCTGCACTTTCATGAGAATCTCTGCTTCTGCTTTTGCCTCTTCACCCTGCAAGACATGAAGGTTCATTTCATCACCATCAAAATCAGCGTTATACGGGGGACAGACAGAAAGGTTGAATCGGAATGAACGATTCGGCATGACTTTAATTCGATGTGCCATCATCGACATCCGATGCAAGGACGGCTGACGATTGAACAACGCGATATCTCCATCCATGAGCTGTCGTTCGATGATAAACCCAAGCTCAAGTTTCTCAGAGATATCATCCGAGTTTTTCTCTGTGACTTTCATACGCTGCTCTACACCCTCACGGTATCGTTTCACGTAGTTCACATGAGGTCGGTAGTTGTCACCAGGCTTTTCACCTTGGGCTGTTTGTTTAATGATGTTCTTACACCATTCAAGGTTCTGGGTGGTGACTCGAACAGGTATGGTGAGTTCTCTGGCGATCTCTGCAGGTACACCAATTTCATTAATACTCAGATTGGGGTCCGGTGAAATAACCGTACGCGCGGAGAAGTTCACTCGTTTCCCTGAAAGATTACTTCTGAATCTGCCTTCTTTTCCTTTCAATCGTTGCGCAAGGGTTTTCAGTGGTCTTCCGGACCTATGTCGCGCTGGCGGAATACCGGAGGTTTGATTGTCCAGATATGTGGTCACATGGTACTGTAAGAGCTCCCAGAGATCCTCGACGATTAATTGAGGCGCTCCAGCGTCCCGGTTTTCCTGTAACCGCTGGTTAATCCTGATGACATCAACAAGCTTATGGGTCAGATCATCTTCTGATCGTTCACCAGTCTCAAGGGTAACGGACGGTCGTACCGTGACCGGCGGTACCGGTAAAACAGTCAGGACCATCCATTCTGGTCGCGCTGAATGTACATTAATATCTAATAACGGAAGGTCTCCATCAGGGATTTTCTCGAGCCACTCTCGAATCTCTGTTGGCGTCAGTTTCTTTCCGTTCTCCCGAAACGACGTGGGTTTATCCAGGTCGATTTTTCCACTAATAGCCCCGCACCGTGGACATGCATCTGTTTTCGTCGCGCTGCTGATAATCATCTTGAACATGTATGCGTTGTCGCGTCCCTCTGAGCTGTTTTTTATTATGTTTTTACGGTGCTCCTCCAACTCTTTATCGGAGAGAAGGATTCGTCCGCATTTCCGACAGGTCGCCCGTAACGAATTCCTGATCGTCTTTACAAATCCGACATGAATCACCGGCATCGCAAGATCAATATGCCCGAAATGTCCTGGACATTTGTCTTTCCCGACTTTCAATCCGCACGTCTTGCAACGCAGCCCAGGTTCAATGACACTAAGACGCTGATCCATCAGCCCCATGGTGATAGGGAACCCGTCGTCATCGTAGGTATCAGCAGTAATAACCTTTGTAGCGCTCATCTTACGAATCTCATTGGGCGAAAGCACTGAAAACTTCAACGCCCCAATCTTTTTTGTGATATTTCGTCCTGCCATTTCTTTTACCCCCTACACCAACGACTCCAGTTTAATACGTGGTACAACCACAAGAGATTTCAACTCATCAATAAGTAACTTGAACGCGTAGCTCATCTCCACTGGGTGGATATCTGCTTTATCACCACAGATTGGACAATGTAACCGCCCATGACGATCAATCATCGCGATATGACCACACGTGTTACAGACATACTTCATCGTGATATCTGATTCATCAAGTAATCGATCTTTAATGACCATGGAGGCACCATGACCAATGAGACAGTCACGTTCCATTTCTCCAAACCGTAGACCACCTTCTCTGGCTCGTCCCTCCGTTGGTTGTCGAGTGAGAATCTGCACGGGTCCTCGTGATCTGGCATGAATCTTACCTGCGACCATATGATGAAGCTTCTGATAATAGATACATCCAACAAAAATATCACATTCCAATGGTCGTCCGGTGAGTCCATCATAGAAGATTTCTTTTCCCGCGTGGTTAAACCCATTTTTCACTAAAGCCGCTCTGAGTTGATCTTCGTCTTCCCCGCTAAAAGCTGTTCCATCAACGATTCGCCCCTCAAGTGATCCGACTTTCCCACCGATCATCTCAAGCACATGCGCAACCGTCATTCTTGAGGGGATAGCATGGGGATTAATGATTAAATCAGGTGTCATGCCGTCTTGGGTGAACGGCATGTTTTCTGCAGATACCACATATCCAATCACTCCTTTCTGACCATGTTTTGATGCGAACTTATCCCCGAGTTCAGGGATTCGTTGTTCTCTGACTTTTATCTTCACCATTCGTGATCCATTCACAGACTCAGACAACATGACTTTGTCAACAACACCGCCTTCCCCATGTTGAACTGTAACCGAGGTTTCTCTTCGTTTCTGAGGCGTAAGAAAATCAGTCGGTTCTTCAAGGAAACGTGGTGGCGATGTTTTCCCAATCAAAACGTCTCCACCGTCTGCGCCACATTCTGGAGAAATCAACCCGTCTTCACCGAGATTGTTATACGCGTCTTCAGTGCGAACGCCTCGACAATCCGGATTTGGGATTTCAAAATGATCCTCTTGACCACCAGGATATCGCTTCTCTTCACTGCTATATGTTCGGATGAATGTACTCCGACCGAGTCCTCGTTCGATCGATGACTTGCTCATGATCAAGGCATCTTCCATGTTATATCCCTGAAACGAGGCAACCGCGACAATATAGTTCTGCCCAGCAGGTCGTTCTCTAAATCGAATATAATGAATCGGATGTGTCTGCACTAACGGCATCTGTGGATAGTGAAGCAGATGACTCCGTGTGTCCGGTCGTATACGGTAGTTTGACGCACCGAATCCGAGCGATTGTTTTCCCATTCCTGCGCCCATCGTAATTCTTGGAGATGAGTTATGCTCTGGATAGGGAACAAGGGATGCACCGATCCCGAGAATGCACATCGGGTCAAGCTCCATATGGGTATGATCTGGGGTCAGATTTTCTTCTCGTAACGCAATGAGTGCGTTTTCTTCTTCTTCAGCATCTATGTATTCGACAGCCCCCTCATTGATAAGATTAGACCAGTTCTTCTTTCCTTCTTTAAGCTCAGCAAGGTTTTTTTGATTTACCAAGAGTTTACCATTTTCAGCAACAAGCAGCGGTCGTCGTAACCGTCCACAATCACAGTTCACAATCACATCGTTTCCTTCAATATCATAGGTAACATTGATTTCGGTACTCAGCATTCCCTTTCGTCGTCGTTCTCGCAATTTCTTGACAAGATCTGCACCGTTCGGATGCATCCCGATAAGGTCCCCGTTCAGATAAACACGGGCACCTGTGACGTGTTTCGTCAGTTCCTTAATCCCAAGTTCTCGCAGGACTGTTTCCACTTCTTTTTCTCCAAAACCTTCTGAAATTTCGACAGTAAGTGCAAGGTTCTTGACCAGACCACAGTTCGGTCCTTCTGGCGTTTCATTCGGGCAAAGTCGCCCCCATTGGGTTGAATGCAAATCTCGTGCTTCGAAATGTGGTTGTGAGCGAGTTAATGGTGACGTAACTCGTCGTAAGTGACTCAGAACCGCTAAATTGCTGGTTCTATCAAGAAGCTGTGAGACTCCTGCTCGTCCACCAACCCAGTTCCCTGTTGCAAGCGCGTGATGAATACGTTGACTGAGAACATCGGAACGTAGTGATGACGCGATCTTGATTTCTTTTCCTTTGGCATGAATGCGTTCAATCTGATATTTTAGATCCTTACACAAGGCGGTGAACGCGACTCGGAAGAGATCCTCCATGAGATCCCCTGCAAGCTTCAAACGCTTGTTTGCGTAATGGTCCTTGTCATCTTGCTCTCGTTTCCCGAGTGCGAGTTCTAAAACTGCCATCCCCATGCGAGCGACGAAAATAGCCTTTTTTAAACGATCATCAGGGTCATTCCCAAGATGGGCGAGAAGATGCCGATCCATGATGGTTTCAACACGTTTCACACGGTACTCTTTTGCCTGCCCACCAGCGAACTTCTTCCCAAGATACGCAACTGCTTCTTCCTTTGTTGCGATACTATATTCCTTCGCGCATTCCTCGATGTTCGCAAGCACATACGGCTCCATCTTCGGATCAACACAGATGACATCAACGATTTCTTTATCGTTCTCCATCCCTAGAGCACGCAATAAGACAATAAGCGGGATCTGACCATACGTTGTCGGCAAACTCACCATGAGCATGCCGTCTTTCCGTTTTTCCACCACTGTTAACGCACGATATCCTTCCCGTTGGGAAAAAACCTTAGCAACCTCAACATCGGTACCATATCTGCTTGACCGCTCAACAAGGACCCTGTTTGGAGCTAAATCCTCAACTGTTATCAACACTCGTTCTGTCCCGTTGCTAATAAAATACCCACCAGGATCCAACGGGTCTTCCTGCAACTGCTGAAGCTCTTTTCGATAATCCTCATCAGAGAACGGCCGATCCAATTTTTCTTCTAAAACTTTTTGGGAGATGTTACATCGAAGAGACTTCACCATGATGGGCAGTTCACCAACGCGAACCGTCTCAGGCTCGTACTCTACCTCATTTTTCACAGGAATGAACTCAAGTTCAATCGGCGCCTCATACGTAAGATCTCGTAACCGCGCCTCCATCGGTGTCAAAGGCCGCTCGGTTCCATCCGCTTCTTTTACCTGTGGAAGACCAACTTTAATCTTCCCGAATTTAATCTTATATCCTTCAATCTCCGGGTAGATATACCCTCGCTTCATCCCTTCTTCTTCCTGACCAATGATTGTGCCATCGACAATCCGCTGCAGACGATGTCGTAAAAAATCATCATAGGAAGCGATCTGATGGTTGACAATACTTCTTTCCCGATAAAACGCATCAACAAGTTCTCTCATAACTACTCCTCATATTCCCCTTTCTATATCTCTTCACTTGCCGTGCTGACCTCTTCAGATGGCTCAGCGAAGACAAAACTCTCAGCAGTATCACTCTCAACAACTAACCGATACGCAGTCGCATATTTCGCGGTAGGGCTTTTCCGTATGATCTTCACAATCTGTCCGGGTTTGGCTCCCGCGGAAATCACTGCTGGATCATTTGCAAGAATACGTGGCAGTTGATCAGGTCTGATATCGTATTCCTCCAACAGCTCCTTTTTCTCTTTCTCAGATAAAATAGTATGTTCCGGAACAAGCTTATGTCCTAAGATGTCATAATATTTTTTTGGCGGGGCTGCGATACTACATTCCTCCTGCGTTCCTTTTGAGGAAAGGCGGGCCTGAAGGGATTCGAACCCTTGGCCACCTGGTTAAAAGCCAGATGCTCTACCTAGCTGAGCTACAGGCCCAAGGACGGGCCACAGTTCCACTCATTATTTATACTATACACTATATCAAGTAACATTGGAACGGCTTACCCGTAATATTACTTCCCCTATAAATATTTTTACATCAATTCTATCAGCTGTGTTTTCCTTTTTCTACCGAGCAAAGATTTTAATTGACGTCCCAAATACATCACACAAATGAAAGTAAATGAAATATTTTACTCAATACAAGGGGAAGGCACATTGATTGGTGTACCCAGCATTTTTCTGAGACTTACCGGCTGTAACTTACGTTGTTCCTTCTGCGATACCACGTATGCCTACGAACAAGGAACCGAGATGAGTATACAAGAGATCCTCGACGAGATTAACAAATTTGCTTGCACCTATGTTTGTCTCACGGGAGGGGAACCACTGCTGCAAAAAGACGCACCGAAACTTATAGAGCATCTCCTTCAAAAAAATTACAAGATATGTCTTGAAACAAACGGAAGCATCAGCATCAAGAAGTTTGTGGGAAAAAAATCCTTAATGATCTCTCTGGACATCAAATGCCCCTCGTCAGGTTCGCATGAGCAAATGAACATGAAAAATATATCATATCTTTCAAAAAAGGACCAACTTAAATTCATCATTAAAAACAAAGAAGATTACGATTACGCGAAAAAAATTCTCAAAAAATACAACCCACCATGCACCGTGTTTTTTCAACCTGTTTGGGGTACGAACCCAAAGAAACTTGCGTCATGGATTCTCAACGATGGATTACCGGTGCGACTGGCACTGCAACTGCATAAAATCATTTGGGGAACAAAAAGAGGAGTCTAACTTATCGTCATTCTCATCGTATTTCTCTGGAGAAGAAACGTGAACACAAACTATATACATCAAAAGTGCATTCATGGTTAAAATTGAGAGAGATAACAGAGAAAAACAGAAGAAAATATGAGGTGAAATAAAAAATGCAACCATCAAATATGGCGTATGATAGAGCGATTACCGTCTTTTCCCCCGATGGACGATTGTTTCAAGTGGAGTACGCACGAGAAGCAGTAAAACGCGGAACAACAACAGTGGGGGTGAAATTCCGAGATGGCGCTATCTTAATTGTTGATAAACGTATTACATCTCGACTCATTGAGCCAGATTCCATTGAGAAGATTTTCATTATCGATGATCACATTGGGTGCGCAACATCTGGTCTTGTTGCCGATGCTCGATCCTTGATTGATAGAGCTCGCCTGGATGCACAAATCAATGAAATAACCTATGGTGAAAAAATTCAGGTCGAAACACTGGTGAAACGAATTTGTGATTTTAAACAAACATACACCCAGTATGGTGGTGTTCGACCGTTTGGAACTGCATTGTTGATTGCGGGGGTCGATCAAACCGGTGCTCGCTTGTTTTCCACTGATCCTTCTGGAGCCCTCATGGAATACAAGGCAGCCAGTGAAGGGGCTGGACGCACAGGGGCAATGGCCTACTTCGAGGAACATTATAAAGACAACATGTCTATAGACGAGGCTGTTGATCTGGGTGTGAAAGCATTACATAAGGGTACTGAAGGGAAGTTGAATCCTGATGCGATCGAAATTGGTGTGGTGAAAAAAGGAGTCAAATTCCATATCATGTCACCTGCCGAAACAAAGACGTATGTGACCAAGGCGATTGGAGGTAAGTAGAGTTGGTAAGTCTAGAAAACGCAGTGATTGCGCGTTTGCATAAAGGAGCAGATCGTTTCGAGATCCTCGTGGATCCTCATGAGGCAGAGCATATCCTGGAGGGAAAAACAGAAAATATTCTCTCCGCTCTTGCGATCGATGCGGTTTTTAGTGATTCAAAGAAAGGGACCCATGCACCCATCGAATCACTTCAGAAACATTTCAAAACCACTGATATTTCAACGATTGCCAAAGAAATCATTCAGAAAGGAGAAATCCAGCTGACAACAGAGCAACGTCATGAAATGCAGGAGCAGAAGAAAAAACGTATCGTTGATTTGATAGTGAGAAACGCGATGGATCCGAAGACGAAGATGCCACATCCCAGAACCCGAATTGAACTTGCGATGGATGAAGCAAAGGTGCATATCGATCCCTTTAAATCAGTGAACCAACAGATGAAAACTATCATTGAGATACTTCGACCTATTCTCCCTATCTCGATGGATCAGACACGGGTCTCTGTGAAAATCCCCCCTGAGCATGTTGGAAAAGCGTACGGTGCGGTCCGCAGCTTTGGCACACTCGAGCGGGAGGAATGGCAGTCAGATGGCTCCTGGGTCGGTATTGTGAAACTTCCAGCGGGAATGCAAACAGATTTTTATGATCGGTTAAATACACTGACAAAAGGAAATGTAGAAACAAGAATTTTGAAGTAGGTTTGTGAAAAAGGATAATTGATTTTATGCCAAATGAAGGACGTCAAATTGTAATTCCTGGTCAGATTCTCGGTGATATACCTGCCTTCAAGCCTGGTCGGGGAACATTTGTAGAAAACAAAAAAATCTACGCAGAACGACTTGGAGTACTGAATATACAAGATAATTTCATCAACATCATTCCGTTAAAAGGACGATATGAACCGATTGTTGATGATTTTGTCATCGGTGTCGTGGAAGAAGCATCAACATCGAACTGGATGGTTGATATCAACGCCCCGTACCCGGCGCTCTTACATGTTCACGAGGTGCCTTGGGAGATCGAATTCGCCGATACAGAAAAATATTTAAACACCGGTGATGCCATACTGGCAAAGGTTCTCTCGATTGATGAATCAAAGAAACTTCAGATAACACTGAATGATCGTAACCTGTTTAAACTCAAAGGCGGTCATATCATTGAATTTGAACCATCAATTTATCGCCGCATTATGGGAAAAAAATATTCGATGATTGAGATCATACAAAAATACACCCGCTGCCGAATCAAAGTCGGTAAGAACGGTCGTATTTGGATCGACGGAGACGCAGAAGGTATCGCAAAGGTGCTTCAAGCGATCTCTAAGATAGAAAGTGAGGCTGCTACGTTCGGGCTCACTGATAGAATAGAAGAACTCTTGAAAAAAGATGCAAAGGATGTAAGATAATGAAATCAGATATTGAGTTAATAACCAGTGAAGGAAAACGATTAGATGGACGAGGTCCAGAAGATATACGGAAAATCAAAATCGAGGCTGGCGTGCTTCATCGAGCAGACGGCTCATGTTACATGGAATGGGGTGGCAACAAAGTCCTCGTAGCCGTGTATGGCCCTCGAGAGGCAGTACC
>CAYGVY010000046.1:0-8504 GCA_964353435.1 uncultured Thermoplasmatales archaeon
TCTGAAAGACGCAGAAAAAGCAATCCAAGATGAACTCCAAGCACTCGTTCAAACCATCTACGCTAATGCGGAAAAGCTTCTGAACGAAAATATGCATAGTGTGCTGACGGTCGAGGAGGCTAAGGAGAAAACAGGTATTGTTGCGCTCCCCTGGTGCGGTAATAAAGACTGTGCGTTAGAAATAGAAAATGTTTTAGAGGGGAACACATTAGGGGAACCGATTGAAAACGCAGTGTGTACAGACCCGTGTCCGGTGTGCGGTGCGCCTGCGAAAACATGGATGAGATTTGCAAAATCATATTGAGGTGAAAGAAAAATGAGCGGAAGAATAATCGGGTTTTTTCGAGAATATATCCTTGGTTTAAGCATCCTGACCATAATTCCAGGAGTGGTGTTCATGTTCATGGGTGTTGTGTATTTATTTTTTAACAGTGTAGGAAAACCTGCGAATTCTCTTTTACATTTCATCTATGTTCTTGATGTATGGAACGATTATATCCTTGTCGCAGGGTTAATTATCTTTGGAATAGGGGTGTACTATCTCTATAGTTATTTGAACAAACGGAAGTTTGTGTTAGATGAGCTAAGGACAGATAAGCGCTCTGAAATCCTTAAAAAACGAAACAAACTTG
Source organism: uncultured Thermoplasmatales archaeon (assembly GCA_964353435.1). Classification (GTDB taxonomy): domain Archaea; phylum Thermoplasmatota; class E2; order DHVEG-1; family DHVEG-1; genus SM1-50. The sequence continues at coordinate 633 of CAYGVY010000046.1, forward strand.
AAGCGACGGTGAAACATCTTCCCTCGAAATATCAGCGCATGCTTTCGGAGAAAGAAGAAGAATTCAATATCCGATAATTCTGAATCCATGGCTGAGAAGAAAGCTTACCCGATTTTTTATATCGTTCTTGTTGAACCAAAGAACTCTGGGAACATCGGTGCGGTCGCCCGAGCAATGATGAATTTTGATGTTGACAAACTGTATTTGGTAAACCCATGTGAGTTGGATAGCGTTTGTTATGCACGGGCGATGCATGCAACAAAAATCCTTGATGATGCAAAAACTTTTTCCTGCTTTGAAGATGCGGTGAAAAACCTTGATTACCTGGTTGCAACGTCCTCGATTGAATCAAAAACAGATAAACGACATCTCAGAAACCCTCTGTTACTTGAGGATTTCGCAGAAAAGGTGTCAGAAGTAGAAGGAAAGGTTGGTCTCGTCTTTGGGAGAGAAGATTACGGATTGTTCAATGAAGAGATTGCTGCCTGCGACATTATGCTGAAGATACCAACGAGCGAATCATATCCGTCCCTGAACCTTTCTCATGCAGTAACGATTGTCTTATACTCGTTATATCTCAAGAAAGCGTATATCCCAAAACGGCGCAGACCCATGGGGCTGCTGGAAAAAAAGAAATTATATGAATTCTTTGGTCAACTCCTGGAGGATATCGATTATCCACCTCATAAAAAAGAGCATACCAAGATTATGTTTAAACGTATCATGGGGCGTGCGATACCATCAAAATGGGAGTACCATACACTCATGGGTGTCTTTAGTAAAACGCTTGGGAAAATCAAACGAACACAAGGAAAAAAATAAGTGCTAAACCGTCTCAATGTTAAAAAGGACCTTGCAATTTTTCAATGCCGCATGGACTTTATCTGCAAAAAAGATGAGTTCATTGATATCTGCTTTTTCTTTCCCCCAATCAAAGACAAAATCATAGTTTCCCTTTGTTGCTTTAAACCCCATGTTGAGTAGCTGGTTTTTTATTTCTGAAGGGGCGGCTCCTTCGCTGTTGAACATGACCTGGATGTACGTCTTCATGCTATTCACGTCATGGTACGGATTCATTATTGGGTATTAAATCATTACGATTCAGTTACCGCAGAAGGATAGCCTAAGGAAAACGGTGTCACGCTGCGAACGGGATTGGAGCAAAGGAGAGGATAAAAATGATAAGTATCGCCAGTCCAAGGAGTTTTCTTCTGGTGTCCAATCGCGTAATCTCATTGAGAGGCGGTTGATGCTGGGTACCGATGAAGAGTAAAATGATTATCGCAAACATCAGCCATCCTGTGTAATAAAAACTCAGTCCAGCAAGAACAAAGATAACCACCCAACTTACGTATTTATGTTTCTCCTTTAGTACCGCTCGTGCGACGTGGCCGCCATCAAGTTGACCAGCGGGTAACAAGTTCACCGCGGTTAGAAAGATACCGACCCACCCTGCGAACAAGGTCGGATGAATAATGGCATTTTGTGGGATGGAAAAAAGACCGCCCATCCATTGGAGAAGCAGCGGTGGAAGAAGAACCATATTTGCTCCGGTCGATGGGACGGTGAGAGGATCTTGTTGCATCAGGAAAAACCCTATTAATGAAATAGGGATTGCGACAAGAAACCCACAGAGCGGCCCTGCGATCCCAATATCGAGTAACGCCTTTCGGTTCGGGATTGGTTCTCTAGTTGAGATCAATGCACCAAAGGTTCCAAGCAGAAAAGGTGGAGGAAGCGGAATAAAATACGGTAACGATGCATCAACGTGATGTTTTTTTGACGCATAGTAATGTCCCATTTCATGAACACCAAGAATTAAAAGCAATGGAACAGAAAAAAAGATGAATCCTTGCCAGAGATACGAGAAAGAAATCATGTTTATCCAATCAACTTGGTTGATGTCAATCCATTGAAGAGCCCCGGCAAGCGTGGTCGTAAACACTGTTGCAACCAGAAGAATAATATTAATCCACACGGATTTTTTCTTTTTACCACCTGGTTTTTTTACGATATAAATAATGTGTTCTCCATGTTCAAACCGAATCATAGGGATATAATGTTTCTCTGAGAGCATGAGGCGAAGTGACTCGAATTTTTCTTCGAGGGTTTCTTCATCAATACGACAGAAAAACGCGACCGTGTTGATGTTTGTTTTCATATCATAGAAGGGAAAGCGGGAACCGACTTCCCGTTGTAATAACTCGATATCGAATGGCGTTTCTACAGGAATTTGTTCAAAATTGTTCCACTTGTCTGCCATGATATCTGCCCCGATACTGCAGTTGTTTTATAAAACCTTCGCAGAGAATATATTATCTCTAAGAAAAAGGAGAAAAATATCCTATTGTCATTAGATAATTACCCTAGAAAACAACAGATGACAAGATACACGAGAAACACAAGCAATAATCCCCAATAAATAGAGGAGAACTTCCGATGCGTTTGTTTGTACGGTCCCTCAATATATCGTCCTCTCGTAGCTGTTGATATTTCACGAGCATCCACATACTCGCTCATCACGATCACCCATCCGGTATACTGTATTTCTTTGAAATTAATAATCTTTTTCACTGATGAACCGTCACACGGTAGCAAGGATTTTTTTCTGAGGTGCACATGCAACATGGTGATCACGGGGGTTGTTTATGGATTTTTTAGTGGGTATCATGATATCACCTAATCACGAAAAATATATATGGTAAATTGCTGTTCTGGGATTGACAACTGGGAAAAAGAGGGATGCGTGATCATAAAAGATGGGAAAAGTAAAAAGTAGCATAACTTTTAATCTAGATTTTACTAAGAAGAAGACATTATGAGTGCAAGGAGGGGACACTCATTAAGCCAACAATAACAATGAAATCACTCATTGGAAATCTGCTCTTCGCAGCGGTATTACTGCTTATTGCAACAAGGTTTCTCTCCATCTTTACGGGGACATTTTTCCCTATAGATATTGTCACCTCAGATTCAATGAACCCATCTCTCATGCAAGGAGACCTGGTTGCATGGACTCCGATACGAATCGAGGATGTGAAAGTAGGGGACATTGTCGTTTTTAAAAGCTGGCTGAACTGGCCTGATCAAAAACTCGTAGTCCATCGTGTCGTCGAAATACGGACAGAGTGGGGCAAACCAGCACTTGTCACAAAAGGAGACGGAAACAACTACACAGACCAAGCAGGTCCTCATATCCCAGAGCCATACATCATCGAGAAAAACTTCATCGGAAAAACACTTTCCATCGACAATCTACCCTTGAAAATCCCGTTTGTCGGCCTGGTCGGCATCTGGATTAACGAAGCATTTAAACTCCTCTCACAACCCTCAGCCTCGAAAGGAACTGTTACATCTATTGGGATTTTTACTCCACTTATTATCTCCGTTGTCCTCCTCGTCACCTCACTCTTTATCCTTCCTGAAAGAGCGAAAACCACCAGAGAAAAAATACGGCTGAATATCTTTAGCTCTCAATCCCTCAGTATAAAAAACTCTTTTGTTTTTTTCCTCAGTATCTTTGTCATCTTTTTCGTCGTGATCCATCTTTTCGCCTTTGACTCTGTCTCAGCAACAGTAGGGGTCGGTGAATTCGCAGAAAAAAGCGGGTTTGAACTAGGGTCATTAAAACCAGGGCAAACCAGTTTTCCTCGGCCGTTGCCGGTGACGAACCCTAGTATCCTACCAGTCAAGGGTGTTTTGTTTGGTAAAGGTGAGTTAACCTCGTTTGTCAATCGTGATGTTTTTACTATTGAGAGGGGAAAGGTTAAAGAAATGAATGTCACAGCAACCGCACCTAACGGAACAATGAACGGAACGTTTGCTGGAGAAATCATGATTTATTCATCCCCTATCTGGTTCATGTTCCCTGATAATCTCATGAAATATCTCTGCCAATGGAACGCAGAAGGCTCTGTCTATATCCTTGATATTCTCTCAGCCTGTATCTTAACAGCCCTCACCATCACGCTCATCCTGATGTGCGCATGCATCGGAAATAATTACAGACTCATGGAGATCAACCTCTGCTGGCATTATGCACCCAAAGTGTATATGAAAAAAGGAATCGGACAACGTATGAGTTCGTTTGCAACACGGACAAAACGAGGGTTTGTAGAACGGTTCGGATGGCTCAGTGGTATGAACCTTGCAACCCTTGATGTCAAACCAGTGATCGTAGGATCTGTTCTTGTGGTGCCGCTGTTGTTTTTCCTGAACAGTGAGATCCTTGCGATGGTGATCGCCTCCCTCCTTGCAGGCCTCGTCGCCTATGCAGTGAGCTGCAGGCTACGAAGAAAAATCGTGGTAGCATCCGTGGCTGCAATGATTATTTCAATCATCTTCATCTCAATAAAAACACACTATCTTGTGATGATACGAAGTAGGCCTCTTATGGAATCACTTGGTCTTGGTATCGGAGCTATAGGGATTTATCTGCTTGCACTCGCTTTTTTCCTTTTCCCCTTGTCCTGCCTCTCATGGTATTTCACTCATAAACTCCGAAATGTTAAAGAACAAAAAGACCCATTACTGGTACTGGAGGGTAGATGCGACCTGTGAAGGCGAGAGGGATGTGCTAGATGTCTTTTTTCAAAAAGAAAGAAACAGAAAATGTCAATTCTCTAATAAACCAAACGATCACGTCAGATTCCACTCCAAAAATAAAAAGGAAGGTTCTTATCGGATTTGGTAACAAAACGAAAAAAGAACATAAAAACGATGTCTATGAAAATACTAGAAATGCGGAAGCACCAGAAAAAATCGTCTCTCCTCTGAACGTCATTCCTGATAAGGAGAACACGATACAACAACATGAAAACATTGACATGTTTTTAGAAGAAATAATTACAAAGGATAATGCAATAAAAGAAGGCATCCTAAACACGGAAACAGCGATAGAACACGAGTGGCAAGCAGGAAAACGAAAAGCATTCACTCAGAATGACATGAAAGGAAAACAGGTTTACCTTGAGGATACTGGAGAAAAAATAGGAACCGTGTTTGACGCGGTAGTCGACGCAGATAAAAACTTGATTGGCTATAAAATCAAAGACAGTAAATCAGACACAATCCTGAGTTTCCCCTTAGATCAGTTTAATGAGGATAAAAACGGGCTAATCTTCGTCCCCAGCTGGTATATGAAAGGAATGAAGACAATCGAAAAACTCGAGTTCAAGGATAGGATAACCCCTGAGCTGATATGGCTTATTAAGGATAACACGGTCTCAACTGAGGAACTGTATAGTATTTTTGTTAAGCATGACGATAAGATTACAAACTACATCGAAGAAGCAGTCGCGCTCCGTGAACTCGTGAACAATCGTTTGAAGATTTTAGAAAAAGAACGACTCAGCCTTAAAGAGACGCTCATGGATTTAACAGAGAAACGACTGATAAAAGATATTGATAGGAGACAGTTTTCTGAGATCGTCATGGATCATCGAAGAAAAGTCAACATCGTGGATGTTAACATCAAGAAATGTAAAGAACTTCTTGACCGGTTACAACGCACATCCTTTGGACTGCTCAGTACGAGTATCGCATCTATGATTGAAAAAGAAGAACACAGAGAACAGCATCACGCTACAGAAAGTCCGAGAAAAGAAAATATATCGTCAGAGTTCACCAAAGAAGATCCCTATAAAGGGAAATACTTTGAACTGAAAGGTCATTACGAGAAACTTCAGGAAGGATACAACGAATTGAAGATCGCCGTTGAGAAATTACTAAACAAGAATGAGTTCTAGGGAAGGCACTAAAAAATATTCTCTTGGATTGCGAATAGATAAAAATTAAAAAAGATTAATAGGATGATAATGTATATTAGCTTCATCAATTACTCTAACAGCGTTTCGTATGCATGGGGTGAGGGGTAATTATGACCGATGAGACGTACACAAATAACGGTTTTGGGAGAGAAAAACGGACAAATGATGGGTTTTCGTTTAATATGAGTGCTCTTAATTTTATTACCAACAAGAAAGGGGAGATCATCGACGTCAGCGACGCGTTCTGTCAGAGGGTAGGATTCCTAAAAGAGGAGTTGCTAGGAGTTGCATTGGAAGATACGGGGTTACTCACCGAAGAATCACGTAAAAAAATTCTGTATCGAAACGTTTCTCGTTTAGTAGGAAAAGAAAAACCCGTTTTCACGGTAGATGTAAAGACGCGCGAGGGAGGTTTTATATCTCTAGATGTTGACACAAAACCGTACATCAAAAAGGGAGAAATCGTTGGTGAGATAGGAATTGTGCGAAAAATCGTACCACGAAATGAGGCCAGAAGAACTCAAGAAGATCAACCTCAAGCAAGACAACAGAGGATACCACTAGCAGAATCTCGAGCTGGACTTGATAAAATCATCATGGAACGACGGGAGGCGAACAACCGCATTGAATCAGAGTTAGATTCCGTCCAAAATGATCTCCAGAGAAAAGAACTTCACAAGATCAATGAACAACTCCGTAGAAATATGATTGAACTGGAGGAGAAACGAGGAAAGGAACTCCGTGCAAGGAACGATGATGTAGGAAGAACTGAAGAAGAACTTGCGAATGCAAAGGATGAAGTGGAGTCATTACGAAGCGAAGTTGAAATCAGAAGTAGACTTCTTGACGACATGGAGCACCAGATATTAGATCGACAAACACAACTTGTGGAAAAAATACAAATGGTTAAACAATTGCAAACAGAATTGGAATCACGTGGTCAGGAACTCAGAGTAATAAAGAAAGAATTTGAGGAGAAACAAGGAGAATCAAGAACATTACAAGAAGAAATCGAAGAGAGAGACAGGATTATCCAGGATATACAAAAGGAGTTAACAGAGAAGCACACATGGATCGTGGAGAATAATCATTTTACCGAACAGTTGAGCAGAGAACTGGGGCAGAACAATCGTCTTCTTGGAAAGGTTCAGCAAGAGTTAGAGACGAGAAACGAAGAGCTTAAAATCTCAGGAAAAGAACTACAAGATACAAAGGATGAGATGGATGAGCTACGAAGAGAAATTTTGTCACGAAGTAAGATCATTGAAACAATCGAGGAACAACTTGAAGAACGACAAATATCTCTGATGGAAAAGACTCAATTGGTTGAGACATTAGAGGATCATCTCAAAGAAAGAAATGCAGAGATAACCGCACAAAAACAAAATTCGCAGGAAAAACAAGAAGAACTTGAAGGACTTCATCTTGAGGTTGAGACGAGAAACAGAATCATCGAGAATATCAGGAAGCAGTTAACCGAGAATCAGACAATAATTGTTGAACACAGTACTATCACAGAACAACTGCAGGAAGATCTCGGGAGGAGTAGACAGCTCCTGCAAGAAACACAAGATAAACTAGACAAAAAACAACAGGATTTAAATCAGAAGGACAACGAGCTCCAAACACAGGGATTGCAGCTTCAAGAGATACGTGCAGAACTCGATATGGTACGAGGAGAAATCGACTCACGAAGTCGAATCATCGAAGACATGGAAGAACAACTTACAGCACATCAAACAACCCTTGTGGAAAAGACACAACTGGCTGAACACCTGCAAGGAGAACTAGAACAGAAACAAAAAGAGAAAGGAACACGAGAGGAAGAATTAACCCTCAGCCAACTCCAGGTAGATAAGAAAGAACGTGAAATTACTCATATAAAAACAGAACTAAACGAGCGACTAAAAGATTTAGAATCCAGAAACACTGAATTAAACCAGAAAAAAGAATACATTGATCAACTGGAGAGAAACCTTGAAAAAACCTTACAGGACGTAAATGAAAAAAACACACATCTTCTGGTAAGCAGACGAGAGTTAAAAGAGAAAGACGGCGAGCTGAATAAGATAAGGATGGATTCTGAGAAGAAATGGATTGATTT
>CAYGVY010000047.1:0-1098 GCA_964353435.1 uncultured Thermoplasmatales archaeon
GATTCTCCCTGCAGCAACACTTAGACCAGAAACAATCTTTGGTGTCACCAACATGTGGGTAAATCCCACGGTTGAATATCATAAAGCAAAAATCAACAACGAAACCTGGATCTGCTCCAAAGAATGTTTACAAAAACTTACCTATCAATATGATAATGTTCAACCATTACATGAGACTATCAAAGGCAAAGACTTGATCGGTAAAACCTGCGTAGTACCAGAAATCAACAGAGAAGTTCCGATTCTCGCGGGTGTATTCGCAGACCCTAGTGTTGCCACCGGAATAGTCATGTCCGTACCTGCTCACGCCCCATATGATTGGATAGCACTAGTAGAATCAAAAGAAAAAATCGAGGCAATCAAAATTATTGATGTCAAAGGATTCGGCAATAACCCAGCAAAAGAAGCATGCGATCAACTCCAAATAAAAAGTCAAATAGAAACAGAAAAACTCAACGAAGCAACCGAGATTGTGTACAAAAAAGAATTCCATACCGGGATATTAAATGAGAAATGCGGCAAATACGCTGGTATAAAAATCGCAGAAATCAAAGACACAGTAAAAAACGATCTAATACAAAAAAATCTTGCGACTCTAATCAAAGAATTCTCAGAAAAAGTAATCTGCAGATGCAAAGAAACAGTCGTTATTAAACAAATACCCGATCAATGGTTCATCAAATACAGTGACCCTGTTTTGACAAGAGAATCCAAAGACTATGCAGCAACCATGAATATATATCCCCAGGAATACAAAGATGAACTACCAAAAATCCTTGACTGGTTTGGCGACCGAGCAGCGATCAGACGAGGCTCCTGGCTTGGAACTGAGTTTCCCTACAAGAAAGACTGGATAATCGAACCAATCTCAGATTCAACACTTTATCCGGCTTATTACATACTCTCTTCGTATGTGAATCAAAAGAAGATTTCAGCAAAAGATATGACCGATGAGTTCTTTGACTACGTGTTCTATGGACTCGGGTCTCCACAACATAAGATCTGGCAGACCATTAAAGCAGATTTTGACTACTGGTACCCTGTTGATATTAATCTGGGTGGAAAAGAACATAAAACTGTTCACTTCCCGGTCTATAT
>CAYGVY010000047.1:1198-8453 GCA_964353435.1 uncultured Thermoplasmatales archaeon
TTGATATTAATCTGGGTGGAAAAGAACATAAAACTGTTCACTTCCCGGTCTATATCATGAATCATGTTGCGATCATGCCAGAGCAGAAACGCCCACACGGGATTTTTGTGCACTGGTGGGTGACGCAAAAAGGGAAAGAAAAAATCAGTAAATCCAAAGGTGGCGCAGAACCAATTGTTCAGGCGGCCATCACGTATGGTGTCGATGCGATGCGTCTCTATTACCTGCATATCGGGTCACCTTTTGTTGATATTGAATGGGACCCTGAAACCGTCCTTAAATACAAAAACAGAATTATCAACATCTGGAAACTGGTTCAACAAATCTCTGAAATAAAAGAAAAGAAACAACAGAATATTGATAACTGGCTGAGAAGTAGCCTGCAACGACGGATACAGAAGGTTTTTAATGCATTTGAGACCTTTGACCTGCGGGTTACATCCAACGAAATCTTTTTTGAATGCCAGAAAGACATACAATGGTACTTGAAACGAGGGGGAGCAAACAAAAAATTACTTGATCAGTTTATCCGCACCTGGATTGTGCTTATGACACCGATCACACCACATCTTGCTGAAGAACTCTGGACGACACAGGGACACAACCATTTTGTTTCTAATGAAAAATATCCAGAGTTCAACTCTGAAGAGATTTCTGAAAAGGACGAGGTAGGGGAATATCTCCTGACCAGGGTCATTGAAGATACCAACGAGATTCTCAAGGTCACAAAGATTATACCAAAAAAAATCTGTATCTACACGTCACCGGAATGGAAACAAAAAATTTTCAGGAAAGCTTTACAACTTGCTGCTGGAAATCAATTCAATGTTGGCCTGATGATAAAAGACACAATGACAGATCCATCGATGAAACCACTCGGTCAACAACTGTCTCAATTTGTTTCAAAAATTGGTAGCGAGATAAAAATGTTCAGTGAAATAGACCGTGAACGATTCCTTATTCCTATTAACGAAAAAGACCATCTCCTCAACGCAAAATTATATCTCAAAGAAGTGTTTAGCTGTGAGGTGGAAATCTACAGTGCCGACGATGTAAACCTTTATGACCCGGCAAAGAAAATAAAGTTTGCGACTCCCTTGCGACCCGCAATCTATATCGAATAAAGAGGAAGGTTATGCCAAAGAAATTTGTTCGAATGTGTCCGGAATGTAACAGCACTGATACAAAACCGGACATGTCAGCAGACTCCTACTCCAAAGGCCTACTAAATCAATGGCAATGTAACACCTGTGGTCATACCGGGTTGTTTTTCCCTGAATATACCCAAGAGGATCTAAAAAAGATAAGAGAAAAAAAATAAGGAAGAAACCTTTGTTACTTTCGTTTTCTCCATTTGATAAAGATGACCGTACTGATTAGCGAGAGGACAACCACAAGACCAATCATGACCAGTATAAGGGTTATTGGGAGCGGAAAAACTTCTATAGGGGACACCTTAGATTCCACTTTATTGCCTGCGTTATCGGTAACGTTGATTATAAACTCGTAATAGCCATCCCCTTCTGCGGCTGTGAACTCCCACTTAAAAGGGAAAGATCTCAGTGTGTCCCCGTATACAGTCCAGTTGCTCCAACTCGAATTATCCTTAGAAAAACGATAGTGCAACGAAACTTCTTTAACACCGCTACCATCTTGATCAGTGACAAGTCCGGATACGGTAAAGTTATATGACAAACTTATTTCCGTTTCCAAGCTAGGGAAATCAATAGTTCCATTCGGTTTGGCCGTGTCTTTTCGGAAAGTGATTGCCTGGTTATTACTGGTGACATTCAACGTGTTTCCTAATGTATCATTGATTTTGAAATACAGGTAATAGACCTCACCTTCATTCATTTGATCCCAATATTCTTCTTTTAAACTCCAGGGCTGGTTATAAGTGCTTGCATTCACGTCAGTCGCAATGGTGGTCCATATAGTCTCAAAATTCGGGCGATATTGAATAGTATCTAAACGGAAATCATCTTTGAACTTTACAGCGTACGTTAATCGTTCCTTGGACCAGAGAGTATCACCGGAATATTCTGGAAGATCCGGTACTTTCCAATCATACAAGAACGACACATCACCACGATCTGAAAGATTCTCAATGTTGCTTGCATTGTCAGTCGCTACAGAACACAGCTGGTAGTATCCCCCATATCGATTTGGTTTGTTCGTGAGATTAAATTGGAAACTTGGTGATTTTCTTGTTGAGTTTGCATAATATACCCACTCAGATTTAGAGAAGTTCCCTGTGGACGAATAACGATAGTACAAATCTACTCGTTTAATACCGCTCGCATCAGTTCCATTATCAAACGATGTAATATTAATCCTTATCGAAGACGTTTTTCCATTATAACGAGGTCTCATCGACTTATTTAGCACATAGGAGACTGGTGGGGATTTATCTTGTTTAATTTGAACATACAGGCTTCCAGTATTTCCCGCGAGATCTGAAATATTAATCCAGAGTTTTTTTAATGTGGAGATATTTGAAAAGAAATCCAACTTAGAGATATTCACCGTTATCTGCTCAACATTTGTTGTTCCGTTTACTCCTGTGCAAAATGTGTGATAGGTCGCATGTTTCGTTTGGTTCTCAAGGTCCTTATATTCCAGCGTGTAACGAGCGGAGCTTACCAGCAGTCCGGTGTCGTTATCTTTGGTTTTTACCGTAAATACCTGAACAACTCCATTGAGGTATCCTGAAGGATTGGGCGTTAACGTACCACGGTAGATATATGGTAACGTCTGATCTGGTGCGAAGGTGACGTTCCAGAAGAAGAGTTTGGGATTTACCGAGCTGTTTTTAGCCCAGAAATCAGCGTGAAGTCTCATCGTTCGCCCTATGATCTGATTCGATAAAAGGATATCACTCTTATTGCCTACTTTTTTAAGGAAGTTACCATTTTCATCAAGGATGCTAAAGGTGATTTTATTAATCGTTGAACTCCCATCTGTTTGGGCTTGCGCATAGAACTTCTTCCACCAGTATCCAGTTGGAAGAGTAATAGGTACTGAGGTAATGTTCCCGCTGATTTCCTGGTTTGGTGGCACATATATTCCACGTGCATAGAGAATCCCATTTTCAGCACCGAAAAACACAATACCATTAGAGATTATTGGATCGGTAACGACCGATATATTTTTATCGTAAGGGAGGACTTTTCGGTGCCATGAGTAATTCCCTTTTATTGCTGTATTTAACGCACAGAGGAAACCATCTGGAGTACCTACATATACGATACCATCAGCATATGCAGGAGATGATGTAAGATCCAGATAAGGAGGTGTAAACTTTGAGTAGACCTCTTTACACCATAGTATCGTCCCATTACCTTGAATATCGATTGCAAACACCAATCCACCAGGTGAGGTCACATAAAGGATACCATTTGCGATTGCAGGGGTCGTTTGAGCCAAGCAATAAGTGGAATTTAGAATAGGGGTAAATAAGGTTCTTCCTAAGGGAACTGTCCATCGAATGCTACCGTCATCGAGATTCACTGCAGTAACCTTTGTCTTTTTTCTAATCCCGCCAAATTCTTTTTCTTCACTTACAATATAAACAGTGTTATTGTAAATAACAGGGGAAGATTTTCCGATAGCACCATCAACGGAGATATTCCATAACGGACTACCGTTTTGTGCTTCAAACGCAAAGAGGTTATTACCCCGATCATTCATACATCCAACCACGATTATATGATTTGATACTGCAGGGGTACAAAAACTCCAGGTTTTAGACATTATAGGGTTTGAGGAATTAGAAAAACTTCTATTCCATTCTTGTTTCGCTGTTACAGGATCTATCGCGAGGAGCTTGTTATTATTATGATACCCGGAGAGGCTTGCATCCCCCCCCCAGGTGGAAAGAAAGATTAACCCATCTGCAATAACGGGAGAACCCCAATAACAAATCTCTGGGTTCACTAAATTATTATCACTATAATTATAAATCTTTGGTTTGCTCGATAGTGAATTTTTATCAAATATGTAGACGCTATTTTTACTGTTTTCTTTTCCAGTAGCTACAACGATAAATTGATCAGAAATCGCAGGTGAGCCGACAATTGGTAAATCATCAGGAAGTTTTAGTACTTCAATGATACTACCTGTAAATCGTTTCCCGATTTTATCGGATGAAACAATGATATTTTTATATTTATATAATGAACCTTCACCAGTATACTTATTTCGCCCATAGATATAAAGGGAGTCGCCATCAATGACCGGGTTTCCCAGGGTTTGATTTTCATGATAATAACTTATCCAATAAAGTGCATCTGATGTCGCTGCTGGTCCGTTAGATGCACGGGTGTTTTCAGCGTTCTGGCCAAACATTGGCCAGCCTCCACTAACCAGACTTATATTTACAGAGTCATTATCGACTACCACTGAATCTTTTACTGAGATGCGATATGATGAATTGAAATGATCTTGCCATTGATTTTTTTTCTGCCACGTCAATGTCCAACTATAAATTTTCGGCGTAACCGAGGGATCTTTTGTTGTAAGGTTCCCCTGAATTTTAATTTTTGGATACGTATTGGAAAGTGAGATTAGCGAGATTGGAGGTATGGTAAATCCTTGTTCATTTCCAGCTAAAATAGAATTTTTTATTGGGACATAGACCCCCGCTGCATTGCTGTATAGTATTTGATAATTTACCGTAGCTGTACCACTTTCGTAATCATCCCATGTCAGAAGATCCCAATAGTCGGTACTGTCTGTTAAGTTAATTGTATTTTTTGTTTGAACATTTCCATATCCTATTTTATAGCCTGTTTGTTGTGTTGCTATGAGTTTAATGTAGTCAGTAAATAGTGTACATTCGGAGCTATCTTTTGTTGCGACGACACAAATGTCGATGTAGTTATCAGAATTTAAGGCATTTTTAAGTTTACTTGAAGACAAATTGTCTCGAAGAATAAGGTCACCAGATGAATCGGAATCTGCTAGTAGCGTCCATTTACCAAATAATGATAGCGTAGCGTATCTCCAATAGAACAACTCGATCTTCTTCGTATTTTCTCCTTTTCCATCCCAATATATGTCTAAATCACCGATGGTTTCTGCAGTACCATCAAGTTTAAATCGGAAATGATGGACAGCATACTTATTCCTCCCCATTGCTGAGGATTGCGCATATCGCTCAGCGATTACAGTTTCATTGGGTTTTTCAATCCTACCATAATAAAAATCATCTTTAGCAAACTGAGTTTCCTTTGAATCAGTATGTCTTGAAGGGGAAAAAAGAAAAGATAATATGCTGTCTATCGGAAATATCGATTGATAATAGTAAGCTTTGTGTGCGTTATTTTTATATGATCCTCCATCAAAAAAATCATACGGTCGACCCCCAGATGTCGTCTGAGTAAGGATAATGGTATTATCTTGTAAAATACATGAACTGGTTCTATTAATAAATGCAGTTGTATATTTATCATCGAAGGAATCAGTCCAAATCCCATCTTTTAAATCTATTTTAATTGCAGTAATAGTACTCGGGGTGATAAAACCAAGAAATAAAAAAATAATAATACTAACAGTAAGAGAACGTTTCATCGGACGATTCATTGACATATTTTATCTCCACATATAGATTTTTAATTGTTTATATTACTTTTGCCCAGTTAGATACTTCCGTGATATATGGTAACTAAACATCCTTTATACTATATTTATGCGATATATTTATATATTAGTTTTGGAACAGTTTTTTGATTGAGGTCATCCCAATTTGTTATCTCTTTCCTCCTTAAAAAGTTTATTAATTTAGTATCATAAAAAAAATGATGGTTCATTACCGTATCAATATCTGGATATCCATCACATTCGTCCCTGTAAGGCCGGTACGAAGCGTATCACCCAATCCTTGGAAAAATACATAAGAGTTGTTCTGCTCCAAAAAATCAGATGGATTCAGCTTTTTTTTCAGTGCACGAGCAAGCGTAAAACCATCGGCGAGAGCGCCAGCAGCATCGCTATTCCCATCAATCCCATCTGTCGCAAAGGAGGCGACAACCATATCTTTGCCTACAATCTTCTCTACACAGCTGAGCACTAATTCTTGGTTTCTTCCACCAGTCCCACTACCCCGTACTGTTACGGTTGTTTCGCCACTGGTGATAACAACAGTCTTTCCATGGCAGAGAATATTTTTTACTCTGTTTATTAAATATTTACCAATGACCCGTGCTTCGCCAGTGATTGACGTCGTTATGAGTTTTGCATCATATCCAAGTTCTTTTGCTTTCTGTATAGCACCTTGACACGCACGCTCATTATTTGCTATAATAAAATTAAATACCGTCTTAAACACAGGATCATTTTCTTTGAGAGTCTCGGAAATACGCCCAGCGATACCTTCAGCTATGACTGTTCTTACCGTTGCTGGTATATTCGTCCAAAGTTCATATCGTTTAAGGATTTCTCTTACATCAGAAAATGTAGTTGGATCAGGACACGTGGGACCAGACGCAATTGACGTGACCGGATCATGCACAATATCGGAGATAATAAGAGAGACGATAACTGCTTTTGTATATTGAGCAAGCTGCCCACCTTTTACCAAGGAAAGATGTTTCCGAATCGTATTCAGTTCATCAATACTTGCACTGGACCGTAACAGCAGATCGATCGTTTTTTGTAGATCATTAAGAGGAACACGAGGTTTACAGAACAAAGCAGATCCCCCACCAGATATTAGGACGATCACACAATCGTTCTCACTACACTGGCTCACGAGATCAAGGATTTTTTCCGCGCCATGTATACTGCCTTCATTCGGAAGAGGATGTCCCCCAATAATAACCTCTATTGAATGATTTGTAATTATTGCAGATGGATCATTAGTTATTACAACACCTTTTGTTATAGTCACCGCATCGCAGATAGCTTGTGCCATACCCACGCTTGCCTTCCCAAAACCTACAACATACAAATGATCAAAAGAGGAAAGGTCAATAGTTTCCGATGCAAATACCAGCTTCGTGTCATAAAAAACATCTTTCACAACACGTGAGGGTTGCACTGCGTCAACCGCAGCAGTCAGCATATCAAGGATGTCCCTTCGTTTCTGCTGAAGCACCGGTGTTCGACCATTCAAGACCAAATCATCATAATTTTTAAACAACATACGTCCAAAACAATCATTTCCCAAAATCAAGTTGTCGCATCAGATTTCGCCGCATCTTCCGATCGCTGGAAAAACCTTTCATCATCCGCTTTGTCATATTGTAATATTTCA
>CAYGVY010000048.1:0-8331 GCA_964353435.1 uncultured Thermoplasmatales archaeon
CAATTTTCAATTTTCGATTTTTTAATGATTTTGGAAAGAAGGAAAAATATGTCATGTCCATATATCCATAATAAATACTCCCTGATACACAATAATCAGGGTATTTTTTTTGAAAATGCGTTCTCAAATTCATGATATAGTCCATCAATCCTTTATATGCCTCTGCAATGTCACCCTTCCGCATCTGTTTTCTATATTCATCCATATTTTCATGAAATGATTTCATAATCTCATCACACTAACAGTAAGAATCGTTTATCTTGTATTAACATTTTTTACAAAATTAATAAAAATTATGCAGGGGAAGGGATTTGAACCCTCGGACATAAAAATCAGTCAGATTTTTCCTATTGTTTT
Organism: uncultured Thermoplasmatales archaeon; assembly: GCA_964353435.1. Taxonomy (GTDB): domain Archaea; phylum Thermoplasmatota; class E2; order DHVEG-1; family DHVEG-1; genus SM1-50. The sequence continues at coordinate 358 of CAYGVY010000048.1, forward strand.
AATTTCCGTGCTAATAATAACCATGATAAATATTTATGCGGGGAGGGAGATTCGGACTTCGATTTACTAGTAAAAAAGTGATGTTTTCTTCTGTAAAAGGTAAAAGTGCAGCGGACGAGATACCAACTTCAAGTTTAAATCTCATCCCTTGTATAAAGGGTGTATTTAATTGCCTTTATTTTATCCTTCATTTGATTGGTTATCGGAGATTTTTTATAAAAACTTTATGTACCTTTTTTGATTTGAATAAGATATAAAACGAGTAATGCAGGACCAAAAACCCAAGCAGCATAGAGAAAAGTACGCGCAAAACCAAGTGTAACAACCAGTGAACCAGTGATCATCCCACCACCATTCAAACCAACATTTGCTATCCCTGTTAAAATACCATATTGCGTCGCACCGATCCTCGGATTTGTTACATCCATAAAAAGCGCACAAGACGCTGTTGAATGACCTCCCATGAAAAACCCTATGATACCATATATTATTGATAGTTTCCACCAAGTATCGGCAAAGACAAGAGACACAGTAAAAACTATATTGAATCCAATAAAAATATATAGTGCTGATTTCCTCCCAATCTTATCGGTTACAACGCCACCGATGAGAGAACCGACAGCAAGAAAAACAGGCAGAATCATAGAAATAAAACCAATCTGAACATCGCTAATACCAAGACCGTCCCTCATATAGATGGGCATCACAAAAGACATAATCCCCTCATTCATAAAAACAAGCGGTGAAAAAAATGCGACCAACAGAACAGTCTTCTTCTTAAATTCTGAAAATACGAGGGATGCTATCTTCTGTTTTAACTTACACTTTGATGTTTCTTTGACAACAAAAGGGAAAATAAGAATCAGCAGAATCAAAACAGCATTTATGAAATAAACAGAGCTATAACCATACTTGGAACCAATAAGCGGAAAAACAGCTGCACCAATCGCCCAGGCTGAGTATTGACCTGCAAACATTGAGCCATTGATTTTTCCCCGGTCTTTATCTGTTGATACATCAATAGCCCATGCATCTGTTGAAACATCTATGAAACCGATGCCAACATGACTGAGAAATATCAAAATAGTAAAAGGTAATAGTGAAACACTTGGATCAATCAGAGATACTAGGAACATACACGATACAGTGAGTGTTCCTCCGAGTATGATAAAGGTTTTTCTTCCAAATCTGATAAAATAATCAATGATTGGACCCCAAACAAATTTTAACATCCAGGGTATGTTTACAATACCAACGATGAGTGTGGTAACTGGTATCGAAACTGCTTTTTCTCTCAGATAAAGCGATGTAGCGACTGTGGTTATTGCAATCATTAAACCTTCAGAAAAATAGAGGTTTCCAAATAAGAAATATTTCAAACCCCTTTTATTATCGATATTGACCATTAATAGATAAATAATAATATAAAGATTTAAATCTTTGGATAGACGAAAGTTCGCTGCAATAATTATCTCAATAGAAAGTTAAAAATTACGATTTTCATCACCATAAATCATAAACATAGGCATGAATAAGATTTTTCTATTTTTTAATAACCATGACATCGTAGATATGTGAACGAGGAACGATGAACTTAAGATCTTCTCCATTAAAGGTGAAGGGCATATCCTTTTTTCCAGAGAAATCTGGGGAGATAACAGCTACACTTCCAATAGAAGTCAAAGAGAATTTCATATGAACCGGGATGTTTGACTTGGACCATACGATATTAAAGAGAGTACCACAATCAATAGATTACGAGATGTAGGATCAACCGCTTCGCCTCTAGTTGATTTCAAAGGATAATGAACGGCTGGTAGGTTAACGGTACATATTTGCTTTACACCCAGGATGGCTGTCTCAGACGTGAAAATGGATGATAGTCTCAAAAAATAAAATGAAAAACCAGTATATTTATATACCGTAAATACATATTTTAAAGGGTAAAGATTATATAGATGGGGGGTAGACATATGAAGAAAAAAGAATTTATTGTCCTCAATAGTATTCTTATAATCGTGATTATAGTTATTGGGAGTATTCAAGCAGGGAGCATACAAACCCAGAAACCTATTGTGTCACTATCTCAAACAAAAACTATTTCGTTTCATTTTTCACCACCTTCTTTCACAGAGGACAAAGAGATGCTGACCATACAGATTAATGAAGCAACTGAATACCGAAACACCCCGGGGGAGCCACTCCTCCCCATTCTAACGAAAACATTTGAATTCCCATTTGGAACTCAAATTACAAACATTCAATGTACGAGCAACGGAACACATGATAGTCAACTCACCCAGAAAATCGTCCCAACTGCAGCACTACAGACAGGATCAACGCAACACCAAACGCAATTTGAAAATAAAGAAATCTACACCACAAACCAACTCTTTCCCGATACATGGTACTCCTATCGACTCACTGGAGGATTAAATAAAAATAATATCCTAACGACGTTTCTCACCATCCAGCTCAACCCAGCACGCTATAACCCTGTTGAAAACCGTATTCGATCTCTCGAAACCCTCACCATCGATATCACCTACGAACAACTAATTCATCCTTTCGCCCCCCTCAACGATACCTATGACATGGTTATCATCTGTTTTGATACCTATGCATCTTTATTAGAACCACTTGTTGCTCATAAAAATAGCCACGGGATTCAAACAAAACTGGTGACCCTCCAGGAAATCAAGGATGGCACATATTTCCCTGCAGAAGGCCGCGATACCCAAGAAAAAATAAAATACTTCATTAAAAACGCGAAAGAATCTTGGAATATCACTTACGTCATGCTAGTGGGGAACTACGCTCAAGTGCCGATTCGATATAGTTGTTTAGAGACAGATAAAGGAAGTAAGTACGAAGAACTCAGATTTGCCTCCGACCTCTATTATGCGGATCTATATACTGCAAACGGAAGTTTTTGCAGCTGGGATACTAATAATGACGGCATCTATGCAGAATGGCCTTATCCCCAGCCACCAAAAGATAAGGTTGACCTCGTATCAGATGTCTATGTCGGCAGACTAGCCTGTATGTTTAAATCTGAAGTAAAAACCATGGTTGATAAAATTATCACCTATGAGAACACGACAGCAGGGAAAGATTGGTTTAACAGAATGGTTGTCGCTGGCGGAGATACCTACCCTAAAAGCGAAGAAGGCGGAACCGATTATAACGAAGGGGAAGCGGTCACAGGGGCAGCACTTGATATTATGTCTCAATTCACCCCGGTGAAAATCTGGATGTCTCTTGGGAACCTCACAAAGAAGAGCGTACATGACCAAATTAGCGAGGGATGTGGATTTCTCTTCTTCGCAGGACATGGGAGCCCGGTATCATGGGCAACCCATAATAACGGTGATTACCAAAACTGGTCTGAAAATTTCATTACCAAAGATATGGTAGAACTAACCAATAAGGGTATGTATCCGATTCTTTTAGTTGGTGGTTGTCATAACAGCGAAATTGATGTCACACCAATCAATTTCATCATAGGTTTGTTAGAGGAAAAATTACACTATTTCTCTACTACACCAGGAGATTTCGGTTCCTTCTGGAAATATACCTGGATTCCAGAATGTTGGAGCTGGGTGTTTGTCAAAGCGCAGGGCGGAGCAATTGCATCTCTCGGAAGCACTGGATATGGTTGTGATAATGTGGGAGATGATGACCATGATGGAATCCCAGATTGTACCGAATACTATGACGGTTGGTTAGAACTTGAATTCTTCCGATTATACAATCAACACAACATCACGTTTCTCGGACAAACATATTACCAAGCTGTGGCAGGATATACCCAAAATTTCCCGGTTAATACGAATCGATATGATGCAAAAGTCATTCAAACTCATATCATCCTTGGTGACCCAAGCCTGAAAATCGGTGGATACGAGTAGAAAATAGGACATAGCGATTGAGAGAATACCGATATTTTATCAAATGGATATAAAAACATTGATGCTTTATGGATTACGGAGGCACCTATCAATACAACATAATATAAGTGTAATTGTAAACCCATATCTTTTCATAGAGTAGAAGAATTAGAAAAAAGATATATTTATATGATGGAGTTAGATATATTTTTAGAGATAGTAAAATGAAAAAAATAACTAGTTTATTTTTTGTATTTATACTAACACTATCAACAGTATCTTACATTGGTGATCCCGTAGATGGTACTGAAATAACACGCATTACTACTCCTGAAAAATTTGAAAATGGTTATCGCTATAATATACAAGGATGGATTTATCTTCATATAGAGGGAAAACCATATGACCGAGGATACCAGCACGGTTACCTTCTTGCTGATGAAATTGTTGATCATATTACCCGTTGGAGTAATATTATTCATAATAGTGCAAAGAATTCAAAGAAACCTGTTGACATTGATTCACCCGAATATCAAGAAATGTCTAATGACTGGTGGGAATCATGCAGATCTGCAATTAAAAAGATTTATTGGGATAGAACTCCTCCGGAATATCAGGATGAAATCAAGGGGATAGCTGATGGAGTAACAGCAAGGGATGGTAAGGTATTCGACCGAGATGTTGATTATATTGATGTTCTGGCTATTAACCAGATGTATGAATACATGACTCGCCAAGGTAACCGCATAAAAGGGTTCCATCCTATCAGAGACTTGTTACATATCGGGAAAATCCTCAGACCGACAGCTTTATCACAAGATGAAAAAAATTATGTAAATAATTTTAATACTAGCGTCATTGAGCCATATCATTGTAATGCTTTTATTGCTACAGGAGATGCTACCACAGACGGTCAAATTGTTGCGTCTCAAGATGTAAGATGTGGTGGCTGGTGGTTTCCTTATTATGTTGCGCAACGTTGGAATGTGATAATAGATATTGTACCTGAAAATGGGAATAGATTAATGATGGCTTCATCCCCCGGTTACATCTGGAGTGATGAGAATTATTATCAAAATGAAGAAGGAATCGTTATTCTTGAAACAACATGTTATCAAGGTTTTTGGAAAAATACAGGTTATTCAATGGCTATCCGAACAAGGAGAGCTATTCAGTACAGTAAGACTCTTGACCAAGCGATTGATTATTTAATGGAGGGAAATGATGGTCTGTGGACAGGAGCATACCTTCTTGGTGATACTGAAACAGGTGAGATTGCTCGTTTTGATTTAGCGTTATATCATTATGAGATATGGCGTACTTTTAATGGATTTTATTGGGCTGCAAATAATGCAATGAGTAGAGGAGTACGATCAGAATTTAATGGTTTAGTTAAAAATTTAGAGGGACTAGTTCTGAAAATACTTGGAGTTAAAGGAGCCTACGGTTTCTATACATTTAACTATTATGATGCGCCTCGTGACGCAAAATTCAGAGAGCTAGGAAATAAGTACTACGGTGACATTGATATTGAGGTTTTAAAAGAAAAAATAATGTCTGAATTTCCCATAACAGATAATGCAACAATGGATATCAAAGCGACAGATACACAACTGATGAAGACAGACAGTCTATGGACATTTTGGGGGAATGCACGAGGAATGATCTGGGATGTTTCAGATGTAAAAAATAAATTAAAAGGTGCCAGAAATGTGCCTCCAGCTGGATGGACATTGATCTCTGGGTTGCCTGCTGGTCATGACTTTAATTTACCTGTCAATAACGTTGATACTGTACCTGAAAACAATGATGTTATATGGGAGTATGATTTTGCTAATGATTTCGAAGGGCGTAACTCATATTATGCGAACCTTGTTTACGGGAACAATATCGTTTTTGCTGCTGGTTTAGATGGTAATGTATATGCCTTAAATGCATCGAATGGTGAAAAACTATGGGTAAAGAAAGTAAATGATTACGGTGGTATAACTTGGATAAACGTGGATGACGATTTGGTTGTCGTTGGCTGGGAAAATCAGTCCTGTGCAATGGATAGAAATACAGGAAAAATTGTTTGGGAAAATGATGAAGCCCGGTTTATCTCATCTCAACCGGTTTTCATCGATAATAAAATAATATTCGGTTCTCGTAACGGTGATTTATATGCGATCAATCGAACTCACGGAAGAACTATATGGCATATAAACCTTCAGCGACAGAACGTATATTCATCTGTCGATATCATCAGAAACAGGGTAGTTGTCGCTGCTGATAATCAATGTTATGCTATAGATGCCGCTGATGGCAGCATAAAATGGACATTTACTACTGCTGGAATGATTGTATCACCTCCACGTGTTGTGGATGATACTGTGTTTTGTGGTTCCACTGATACTAATGTTTATGTTGTGAAAGCTGAGAATGGCGAATTGATATGGAAAAATAATACGGGTTGGGGTATTCTTAATACACCCACCTACTCTGATAATGTAGTGTATGTTAGTTCCCTAGATAATCGTCTATATGCATTCAATGCAGAGAATGGTAAAATGCTGTGGTCTTTTGCTGGTAAAGCTGCTATTCATTCAGCACCATTGGTGTATGGTGAATATGTGTTCTTTGGTTGTGATGATGGATGGTTTTATGCAGTGAATAAAACTGATGGGGGACCCGCGTGGTGTTTTGCACCAAACCTTACAATTAATGATGATATTTACAATTATATTACGACACCTATTGTTGGTAATAGTGTAGCTGACGATGGTAAAGTATTTTTTAGTGCGAATGGTAATATTTATGGTTTGGATGCAAAAACCGTTGAAATGAAAAAAGGTGTCTCAGAGGAGTTCAAGATTTTGTCTCTCCCAGTATCACCGTTAATAGTTGTGTCAACAGTTGTACTGCTATTAATAATAGGGGCAGCATCAGTGTATATTTATAGAAACAGAAAGTAGAAAAAATAATAAAAATTTTGTTTCTTCTAATGCTTACATGCTGTGCGGGTTATATACTGGAGGACATTCAAATATATATGAGCAGATAAATTTAATAATTTATTTTATTTCGTAAGTTATCAATGGTATCAAAAAGATCCCAAACTTTAGTTTTTGGGATGAATTCAAAACCTAGCTATATTATATTTCTTTATCCAATTGCTTTTATTTTTGATAAAATATTGGTCAATTGAATGAATTTTTAAACAAAGGATATATTAATTATTTTTCGTATAATATTATTCGATGGACGAAATCTGTGTAAATTGCCCAATCCCAGATAGGATGATGAGAAATTGTTGGGAATGCAACAAAATTATATTAGTCCATAGTGAAAATGAATAAAGAAACAACAAAATAAAGGAGGAAAAAAAGAATGAAAACAGTTGGTTATTTGGCAGGAACCGACCCTGAGTTTTTAACAAAACTCGTATGCATGGGTTACAAAACGCTGCCGATAGGAAATGATATTGATAACCACGGGAAAAACATAGCATTTATATCGATAGCAGACAAAGTCGATCTTATTGTAGGATACTTATATAAAGTGTCTCCTCTCCCGACTATGACCAAATCTCTGAAAGAATTCTTAACACCAGGGATTATTCACCACATACCGATTTTACTATTAGCTCCCAAAGAAACATTAACACATGCGAAGAAAATAGTATCTGAAGCAACAGCCAGTACGTGTATAAAGGTTATTGATTATAAAGTTCTCATGGATGAATCGATGAAAATTCTGAAATAAAAAATCTTCCTTTTTATATCATTACATTTCTTGTTTATCGATTTTTTAAAGGAGAAAAAAGGATCAAAGTGCCGCTGGAGGGATTACGGTGTATTACTTAAAAGTCCGCAGGAAAAAATGGGTAAAATTCTGTTATGAGCACAGTGTAATCTTCTTCATGCAAATAAATGAATTGATGATATTTTGTGTGGATGGAGATTTAGGTTTCATTTTATTGATAAAAAAGGTTTGTTTTAACCGCTATATGTATCAATATTATGCTGATGAACAGTAATTATATCTTCCTTAGCATTTTGATTGGTGTTATGGAACCATAGATTGCCTGCTCTGTTTTGCATCT
>CAYGVY010000049.1:0-8249 GCA_964353435.1 uncultured Thermoplasmatales archaeon
TCTCTGAGCTTGATATGCTTGGTATCATCACCGCCCGCGTGATTTCCAAAGGACGGCATGGGCGGACGACGGAGATTCAGATGTCCTCGTCTTCTTCTTCGAAAGATTTACTGACCGTTCTGCAGGAAGATGACATGTTCAAAGAGCTTGCGAACTATAAGATGAAAGGACAAGCACGGCTTACTGTCTAAGGTGATATTCAAATTCCTGGTGTGTTGAGGAGTTAGTTCATGAACACGGTTCTTCATCCGTCCGCATCCGATGCATTACTTTTTATCAAGGAGCATCACACCTCAAAGCCAGAAAAAACCATGCTGCTGGTGATGGGTGAATGTATGGTAGATTATCAGGGGCGTGCAAAATCGTTGCTGGACTGGGGGGAACGTCTCATCATGATTAAGCAGGACGGGACTGTGCTCGTGCATCAACCGGTGATGCGGGAGCCGGTGAACTGGCAACCAACCGGCAGCATCACCGAATTCAAAACCAAGGATAATCAACTCATTCTCAATTGCAGGCACCTCCGTCCCGCTGAGAAAATGAAAGTGACGTTCCGTCAGCTGAAGCTGGTGACCGCGACCTCGCTTGTGGACCGCGCTAACCTCATCATCGCGGGTATGGAGGTCGATGTAGTAAATCAAATTGTAAGCAACCCAAATATTATCGAAGAAGGCCTTCGGATCGTAAAACGTGAAAAACCAGTAAAAACAGGGTCAATCGATCTTTACGGGTTTGACAAAGACCATGTACCGGTGGTCATCGAGGTGAAACGAAGCCTGGCGACGATTAGCTCTGTGCATCAACTCCGCATGTATGTCAAAGACATTAAAAAAGATAGGAAGGAGCCGAAAGTGCGTGGGATTCTTTGTGCACCACGTGTCCCTGATATGGTGAAAAAACTCCTTGAAGAACATGGTTTAGAATGGCGAGAAGTCGAACGAAAAGTTGTTTTGCCTGATGATCGACAGAGAACATTAAAAGAATTTTAAAGAAGAAAGCCACCAAAGGTTCAACCGTAACATTCCGTTCACAGACGGGATGCATTTTTTAGATGGTTGATCTCAACAAGCATAACTATAGTAACGATAAATTCCCAGTCACCTGATCAATTAAATTATTTGGCGCAGGACCAATCCCCAGAACCGTCTGCGTTCCTTCCGGTATCTCCGTATGCCCCGCATCAGTAACAATATTTGTAGTAATCCCAAGCGTCTCCGCCTTTTCTTTCAACGGAAAAAACTCATCAAGCGTCTCCACCTTCACCACGACTTTTTTCGCACCCTCGCGCTGCCATTTCGCAAACCACTCGGGCTTATTTTTCTTCGTCAGAAGTGTACACGTCACAGCCGCATGAGATACCTGCGCCGCAAGCTTTCCTGCAGAAAGAGAAAGATCTGAACGAGTAACAATAACCAGTTTGTACTCAAAGTCGCTTTGATTTTTCTTCTGGGCAATCATGCTGATTCATCTCACGATACGATTCCTTCCGCCATTTCTCACCCAGTTCATAAGCTTTTGTAAAATCAAGGAGACCTTTCACCACCAGGGTTTTCTCTCCAGGTTCAACGTGTTTCAGAGGAACACCTAAAAACTGAGACCCTGATTTAATTATAAGCACATCATGATCAATGGAAACGCTTTCCCCGATTTTTTTACCCGTACCATCCAGCACAAACTTACAGATCATCAATGGATCAACGTTCTCGATATTTTTCTTCGTTTCTGTGGTTTCTTTTTTCTTGCTAAAAAAGAATATGCCACCAATATATTCCGACGTGAGCAGCAAAATAGTGATTTTAGAAACCATGGTGCCCTGTAATACCGTTTTTATTATAAATCTTTGGTGATATTCTGAGAATCAATGAAGGAGTACGATATCGCGGTTGTTGGCGGAGGACCTACGGGGTGTTTTGTTGCAGAACAGCTTGCGTCAAAAGGAAGACATGTCGTCGTTTTTGAAGAACACAGTACAATCGGGGAGCCAGTTCACTGCGCAGGATTAGTCACCCAACGCGTCTTCGATATTTCCAAATGCTCTCCAACAAGAATTGTTCAGAATACGATTTACGGAGCAGTTATCCATAGCCCCTCCGGATCAACCCTAACAATCGGCGGGGAGAAGGTCCATGGGCTGGTGATCAACCGCCAGCGATTTGACGAAACACTCTCACAAAACGCACAGACCGCCGGAGCGGAAATATTAATAGGATACAAAGTTGTTTCCGCCAAAAAACAAGAAAACCATATAACACTTACAATACAACAAAACGAACAAACGCTAACGGTTCAATGCAACATACTCATTGGGACAGACGGACCCCATTCACGCATACGAAACATCTTCGGATTCCCACACCCAATCGAAATGCTGCAAGGAATCGGCGCTGAACTTTCTGACACCGAGCTCGACCCTCGTTTTGTCCATATTTTCGTAGGACGCAACATTGCCCCGGGTTTCTTTGCTTGGATCATCCCCACCAACACACAAGGCACCACCGCACGCATCGGACTCTGTATCAGAAAACAAAGCAATCATCCACTCCAACACTATTTTACCGCCTTGCTCCAGCAATCACTTTTACAAGGCACAAATGTCATGAAACGATTCGGCGGAGCGATTCCATTAGGCCCCCTGAAAAAAACCGTTGATGACCATGTCATGCTCGTCGGAGACGCAGCTGCACAGGTCAAACCAACATCAGGCGGCGGCATCTACCCCGGGTTAGTCTGCGCCACACAATGCGCAATTGTCGCCGAAGAAGCGTTACAAAAACAACAATTCGATGGACAATTCTTAAAAAATTATCATACGAAATGGACAAAAGAAATCGGACGAGAACTCTCCCTGGGCATGAAATTCAGAAAAATCTTCACCAGCCTCACCGACGAACAACTCAACAAATATCTAGAAAAATTGAACAACAAAAAAACAATCGAAATCATCAACACCCACGGAGATATCGATTACCCCTCACGGCTTGCTCTTCCACTCTTAAAAACATCGCCTTCTCTGCTATCTCTTGCCCCAGCGATGCTGAAACGCACAAAAAAATAAGGTTATTTTTTCTTCTTTGTCGACGGCGGTGGAGGCGGCACATAGTAAGACTGCCCTCCGTAATCAGACGGTTCGTTATCCTCCGGTTCGAAGAGTTTTCCTTTCCCTCTCCGTAACCCCCCTCTCTTTTTCCGTATTAAATAAATAATGACCACAAGAACAACCAACAAGATAAAGACAAGAATGCAGGGTAAAAACAATCCGAGGACATACACGGGTGATACATTCAAAACGCAGGTGAGGACTGTTGATTGCGTTGCTGACTCCGCATCAAAAGAAAGCTCAACATAATCTCGCCCATCATTTGTTTTCCCTGTGATAAGAGGCTTCCCGGCACTATCACTCGCGTTGACCGTAATACCTCGTGGGAAGATAATCCGGTACGTCATGGTCTGGTTTTCCACGCCCTGGAGGGTAAACCGTTGCGGCGCAAGCGTAAGCTCAGTAGGCCATAACGAAACATTGAATCCGACTGCGTAAACCTCATTTGCATAATTGGAAACCACGATAGGTACAACATTATCCATCGCAGAGATATCCCCATCCCATACAAGCGAGTTGGAAAAAATTTTTCTGTCGATTATGCCCTTCACACGCAGTCCATGGAAGATCTCGGACAACCGCTGTTGAAAAATCTCTGTTTTCCGTGAGAGAAACGAGTTTATCTGACTTTCACTAAAGACGTTTTCTTCGGTGCAAAGACGGAAAGAATCTGAATTCAAAAATGTCATATTTATTTTCGGGGGAAAGGAAATCTCGCCATCCCGGCGAATCACGTAGAGTCGATCATCCTCTTTCATCTTAGTAGATGCCGTTAACTCAGTTTTTCCAGTGAAAACACTCGGGATGTTCAAATCCATCTTCAACAGCTCGATTTCAACGCGTGTCTCAATATGTTCTTCTGTGTACGGAGGTGTCGGTTGAAGCCCTGAGAGAAATGTCCCTGTGATAGGTGTCGTTTTATTCCAGGTATATACATTGTCTCCGTTAAGAGAGATGTTTGTTGGAAGACGCAAAATGATGGAATAGGGGTGGATGATTCCGTCAAGCCCCGAACCAAAGTTTACATCCACAGTTGAGATCGATGCGGTTGCCCCTGCATTTATCAATCCAAAGAATGCTCTAGCTGGTATCTGGCAAATCTGCAGATTTACATCGGGGTCGTTGAAGTTGGCCCGTATCGCTGGTGAGTCATCCATATGGGTGATGTTGTACGGGGTTGAACAATTAGTGGTGCTTTCAGCATCCCAGGTAAATGAAAAGCCAAGGGTTTGTTGAAAAGAGGAATTCTCGATTAACGGAGTGGCCTGTTGTTCGATCGGTCGAATTGTTTTTTCAAGCAGGTCTGCCCAGGAAAACAGTCCGCTATCGATACATAATCGTACTCCATCAGCTGGTATAATACCTAACCCGGTGATAAACTCAGGTAAAACAGTATAACTGTGGATGTTCATTTTTTTCACAACAATGGAATCGGAAAAACTGATATCCTCTACTGTTCTAGTGTCTAAGGTAAATTCAAGGGCAATATCTTCAGTCTCTGAAGCCGGTGTTGTCGGGTTTTTCGATTGCGTGGATAACATTGCATCTTTTCCTGTATCATTTCCATCCCAATTCCGTACAACCCATGTAATAGGGTTGGTTTCTGCGGTATTGGCATATGTAAGAGTCGTTGTGCTTGGAAGCACATAGGTATAGGTAATGTTCCACCCTTGTTCCGCGTGTACATTAAAATGATAAGTCACTGTAGCACCCATATCCAGTACGCCATTGATGAAATTCGTCAGATTCATAGAACCATTGTAGTGAAAGAAAGAAGCGGTGAGATTCACGCGAAATTCATCAATGAAATACGGTTTCTCATAGGTTGGTTTTTTTGTGATTGCAGAAACGTTTGCATTCTGAAATGTTTCTTCGATTTGGTTTTTAACAAGGAGGTGGAGTTGGTTTTTAATAACTGCAAGAGCATCAGAATCTGTCGTTGTTTCAATCATTTGCCTTGTGTAGGTAGTCTCATAAATATTACTAATGCGGTTAACAATCATTTGGGCACGGATACTCAGTTGCGATCCTGTTTCAAAGGTGCTTATAATCGTTGCTTCAACTTGAGTCTCTGATGTGTTTTCTGCGGTTGTCGTAGAGACGAAAACGACAGATATCAATAAAAGAATAACCATCAACGTCTGTATTAATAGATGTCGCCGCATCTCATCCACTCACTTCTAAGGAATTAAGCAAAAACTCTTATAAAAACTTTCTTACGAAATCACTAAAAAGACATCGACCATTTACGATGTCGCATTATGTACATACTTGGGGGAACCTCAGCAAAAAACGTTGCAAGAAATCTTGCGAACAAAATTTACCAACCACTTCTACAGGCAACATACAAACGGTTTCCTGACGATGAATTTTACGTCCGCGTGTTAGATGACATTTCAGGTGAGGACGTCCTGATTGTTCAAACCGCATATCCTGATCCAAAAATTATTGAACTCCTGCTCATGCAGGATGCGGTTCATGATGCAGGCGCAAAGAAAATCACGGTCGTCCTTCCTTACTTTGGGTACAGCAGACAAGATAAAAGATTCGAGGAAGGCGAGGCAATCAGTGCCAGAGCTGTCGCACAGCACATCAGCATACATGCTGATTGTGTTATCACTGTTGATCCGCATAAGGAGCATATTCTGAAATTCTTTACGGTCCCCGCGTACAGTTGTTCCGCGGTTTCAACCATCGCCCAGTATCTCAAAGAAAAAAACATTGATTTTATCCTTGCACCAGATAAGGGAGCAAAAGAACGAGGTAAAGAAGCAGCGACCCTCATCGACTGCGAGTACGATTATTTGGAGAAAACACGCATCGATGGAACCACCGTTAAGATAAAACCCAAGAAACTTGATGCCCATGGCAAACACGTCGCTATCATCGATGATATTATCTCCACTGGCGGCACCATGGCCAACTCCATTAAAGAGCTAAAGAAACAAGGTGCTAAAACAGTCTCGGTTGCATGTACTCATGGATTATTTGTCGGCGGTGCGAAAGAAAAACTCCTGTCTGCAGACTGCGATGAAATTATTTCAACGGACACGATAGAAACTGAGTTCAGCAAGGTCAGTGCTGCGGATTGCATCGCAGAAATCCTCTTAAAAACGCTCCCGCACATCAAAAATTAAGGAGATTCTTTTGGAGATAAGTTATTTATAAGACCATGGATTTACGGTTGTAATCATCCTAGGGTGAAACGTATGCGGAAACGAGCACAATTTAAAATGCCGATTCAATCAGAAACAGCTCAAACTCCACAACCAGTAGGCGTAGCAAACGCCCCGGAACGAAAGCGATTTCGATTCAAGAAAAACTGGTGGATTGGAGTCTCTTTGATCGCAATTTTCTTCTTAGTTTTATTCATGAACTCCTATTTCAACATCGTATCAAACGTGAATATGAACCCATCAGGAACAACCATGACCGATACGTTCTATTTATCTGGTCCTGACCCGTACTATAACATGCGACTCGTTGATAATACAGTGCAGACCGGGCGTTTTCCCTTCTTCTCTTCCAACGATCCCCTGCTCGCCTATCCATTTGGGAAATCAGGAGGGCGTGCTCCGTTACTCGTCATGTCTGCGATCGGTTTCAGTAAACTCCTTATTCCTTTTATGAGTGAAGCAGATGCAATCGGGTATGCAATGCAGTTAGTCCCTGCGTTATTTGGTGCCTTGCTCGTTTTCCCTGTCTATTTCATCGGGAAAATCTTATTTGGAACGAAAGCAGGACTCATCGCTGCGCTGCTTATCGCCATCATACCTATTCATATTAGCTCAGGGCATGGTTCCGCATATGGTCTGTTTGACCACGACTCGTTCAACCTGCTGTTATATTTCCTCACGTTCCTCTTTTTAATTAAAAGCATCAAGGAAAAAGAAATGAAACGCTCAATTCTCTACGCACTCCTCGCAGGAATCCCGCTTGCCGCTCTCTCCATGGTTTGGGTAGAAGCACAATTCCTTTACACCGTTATCACCATTTATGCAGTTGTGCAACTTTTAATTGATATTTTCACCAATAAAGTTGAAGGGCGCTTCGTCATGAGCATCGCCATCGCGTTGTTCACTGGATTTTTTGTTTCATGGCCTGTCTCATTCGCAGGCGGTGTCCTCTTAGATCTTCCTTTTTATTTAGCGCTTGGGGTAGCAGTCTTTGGTGGCGTCTGCATTCTCTTCAAACGAAAACAGATTCCTTGGGTCATTTCATATCCGGTAATTGCCTGTATTGGAGCTGCTGCTGCAGCCTTTCTCTATATCGTTTATATAAATCCTAAGGCATTCTCAATATTTTCTCCCCTAACAGCAATCTCGAATATCCTCTATGGCGCTGGGATTTATGGGTCAAAAGTATCTCTTACGATCGCAGAGGCAGGGACCTATAATATAAGCCGAACCGTGATGTCGTACGGTCCTGCGTTATACTGGCTTGCTTGGGCTGGCTTTGCGTTTCTTATCTACCAATATGTGAAACAGAAAGGACGACGAGATTATCTATTCATCCTTTCGTTATTCGTAATCAACATCTGGTTGACATCAACCGCTGGTCGTTTCCTTAACGACATGGTGCCCCTCATTGCTCTTCTGGCAGGTTGGATTATTTGGTTTTTGATTAGTAAGATTGACTACAAACAAATGGCACGAAACATAAGGAACGCAGGCGGTGGTATCCGCGGCATTCGAAAAGGTGTAAAAATCTACCACCTCTTTGGTGTTCTCTTTGTAGCCTTCCTCATCCTGATACCCAATGGATACCTTGCACTCGATGCGGCGGTACCATCAGCCGTAACAAAAAATGGTACGAGTAATTTGAAATATGATTTCTTCGGAGAAAATCATTCCTCCGCGTTCGGCTCTAGCTCTTACAAAGAGCAATACTGGGTCGCTGCGTATTCTTGGTTAAACAAGCAAGACACAAACATCGCAGATCCATCAAAACGACCCGGTTATATCTCCTGGTGGGACTACGGATTCTACGAAGTTGCGGTTGGAGCACATCCGACCGTCGCTGACAACTTCCAAGATGGAATTCCACCTGCTGCTAATTTCCATACCGCAAAAAGCGAAAAACAAGGGATCGCAGTCTGGATCGTCCGATTATTAGAAGGAAATCGAAAAGACAACAACGAGATGGCCTTCTC
>CAYGVY010000050.1:0-8093 GCA_964353435.1 uncultured Thermoplasmatales archaeon
AGTGGCACAGCAAGGACAGTTTCTCTGGTATAGTACCTCGCAGTACGTGACAAAACTAAAGGAAGGATCAACCGAGATGATTCCAAAGAACGGAGAAGCTGCTGCATCGTTTGACTTCACCTATTACTATAACGAAGAAATGTGGCAGTATAATTCAACAAGCCAACAGCTTGTTTCAAAGAAGATACTCTGCAATGGAAATCTCATGGTATCCTGTGAGATTGTGAGCCGGTCAACTGGTGATGACCTCCAAACCACTACGGTCTACAAATATTACTATTGTCCCCTGGAGTATAAACGAATCCATGTACAGGTAACCCATCAGGCGTTGAAAGAATGTGTAATATACCCACCAAGCAACACCGATGGCACCTATGGATCGTTGCAGTGTGGTGGGATACATAGCACGTCAATTCAAGACCTGAACTTTGGTACACTCTACCCATATCTGCATGTCTTTACCGAACATAATGCCGTGGAGGAATACAGAATTGATACAAACCCTGAATTCATCCCTGAAGATCCGGTTATCCGACTCATAAAAACCACTGATGATGTCGATGTCGGGAAAAACGCCTGGGCGTCATTTGATGAAGGAGCCTCCGGTTCGGTTCATGCGCTTGTGTTTGGCTCCTCTTCGGTGGTGAAAGCAGGAGAAGATGAACGAGATGGGATTCAGTTGAAGGTCTATGAATCTGATTATCCGCATCTTCCGGGGCTGGAATATGATACAGCAGCGTTTCAATTTACTCGGAATGCATATGAAGCAGGAAATGCTACAAAAGATATGGTGATCCCAAAAGGGTTTGTTGCATCTTTTAATGCTGAGTTCTTTTCCTCACCTGTTGGGGGGTACCCTTTAGTGGAAACCGAAGCAGAGATTTTCCAAGCACTGGTGAAACTGAAACCATCATCGGAAGCGAATGGTTCTTCGGAAAATAATCAGACTCAAGACCGTTATTCACTGACGGTGTATGTCCATAATGCTCCCTCGGTTCCTTTCGGCTCTGCACTTTCAGCGCTCACGGGGTGTAATTTTCCCTATATCACTGTGGAGGTATATCGTGAGGAAGAGTTAGTCAGTTCTGGGTCCGCGATACGACTCCCGCTCAACCCTCTGTCTTCGTCTGAGCAATCTTCCTTTGCGCAACGTTTCATTATCACCACCCATATCTTCGATGTTCGTAATTTTTCAGTGTGTAAAAAAATCGATTTTCAACAACTTGATGCTGGTCGCTATCTTATCAAAGTGTTTAGGGACAATTCTTTGCTGGGGAATCAACGGCGATATATCGGATATACGATTATTGATCTTACCAAAGATACAAAAATCCATACATTTTGTAGACAGCAGGGGTCTTGTTTGATTTCGTTAGTTGATCAAGAGGGGAACGGAATCGATGGCGCCAGTGCACTACTTATGCATGATGGTGTTGTAGTAGCTCGAAATACAACGATTAACGGGCATGCATTGCTCACCGCCCCATGCGGTTTTATGCAACAGTATCAACTTATCATCCTGTATCGTGGTTTTGTAGTGGAGAATGAAACTATCCGCTTTGGATATGTGCATTCCTTGTTTTCCCTGAAAAAATCATTGGAACTTCATCAGGACGAGTGGACTTTAAAATTAATGGATATGTGGGAGTTGCCGTTAGAAATCGATGTGACACCTCAGCTTACTAGTGAAGCGATGGAAACGCCAATGATACTTTTTGCCGAACAACGGAGTAACGACCTGTATCACTTCACCCATCTTGTTCCCGCAGCATACCAGCTGCAGATCCAATATAAATCATTCCTTGTTGAAAAAAAGATCCAGATCCCTTCAAATGATGTCACTTTGGTTTTTCCTGCGATGTTTCCGATCACGTTCCAGGTGCTAAATTCTCGTGGTATGAAAATAGGTGATGCAGCAATTCAACTCAGTCGAGGTGGTAAAACCGTTGATATAAAAAGTAACGTTTCTGGAACTGTGCTGTCAGTTCCGCCTGGTTCTTATGTAGTGACCGTCCTTTCTCAGGGTCAAATTATTAGCCAGCGATCGTTAAATGTAGTAAGTGAGCGGAGTGTTGATCTGTTTACTACTCAGGAACCGGAGTTTCCATTGCTTGTCCTTGTTGTAGTTGGTATTATTGTAATGATTGGTCTCGCAATGAGTATAATGAAGAAGGACCCCTTCTATTTTCTTGTGATCCTTGTCCTGGGTCTTTCTGTTGCTGGGATAGTATCTCCTTGGTGGACGCTTCAAGGATCCTCTTCTGATGTGCAGACCTCTTCAGTATTGTATCTGATCCCTTTAGATTTAGTCACGACGACGAAAACATCTCAATTTATTGGAGGAGAGCTTGCTTTTTTCCCTGATCTCTTTGTTAATTTCATGACTATTCTTCCTGTGCTGACAACCATGAGTTGTTTTCTTATTCTTTTAAGCCTGATTTTCAAACGAGTTGATAAGAAAAAACGACATCTCTTTTCCTTGGTATGTGTTCTTTTTATTCTGATTTGTTCGCTTGCCTTGTTTTTCATTACAATGTCCGCGTTCACAGAAGTTGGGGTTGGAGGTTTTTTTGGGCAAGGAATCATTGATGTCTCTGTTCAAGTTGAAGATGAAGCAACATCTGTGTTCTGTGAGTGGGGCCCAGGGATTGGTTTCTGGTTATATGGTTTGTCTGTTCTGATTCTATTATCTACATTAGTGTATACATTAATTAATAATAAAAATAGAAAGATGTGATTATTTTTCTGTCATCTTTCGGAGTTGTTTTTCCTGTTCGCTTTTAATTTTTGCCAAAGCTTTTTCTTTAGCTATATCGTCAGCTGGGATGCTTTGCTTTTTCTTTTTTTGTTTTGTTTTTAGTTTTTTTTCTGATTTCTTGAAAATGGCTAAAAGGGATTTTACTGGTTTTTTTTTCTGTTTTTTTTCGGGTTTTTCTGCTGCGTTAAGTGGTGTTTCTGCTTTCTTGAAAAGAGTTAAGAGTGATTTTATTGATTTTTTTTCTTCTGGTATTTTTCTTAATGTCCTTCGATAGTCATCGTACCAGAGTAATGCTGATTTGTATTCGTCTTCAATCATGGCACATTCTTGTTCATAGGCGGTTTTATCGGTTCGTTTCAACTCAGCGAGATGGGCTCGTTCCTCAGGGATGGTCCATGGTTTGTTTGGTTTACCGTAAACGTCTCGTTCGCGTTTGGCTCGCAGGTAGAAGAGGAAGAAGTAGATGAGGAGCGCCAGGACGATAATTATTCCGATTGTGAAGCTTATGAGTGGGGAGATGTATAAACCTTCGGTTATCACGATAACACTTGCGCTGATTTTCCCACTGGGATTGCCAAGGGGATAAATGGAGATATCGACTTTTCTTGGTGTTCCGTAATCATAGAACACTTCAGGTGTAATTACTTGTAATTGGATTATTCGTGTTTCACCGGAATCAAGGGTGAGACTTTGTTGTGCCACAAGCCCGTATATTCCCGATTCCCCTGTGATGTTGAATTGAAATGTATTTCGATACTCGCCTTTGTTCGTAACTTCTATTGGGAAATTGACTAGGGATCGAGGCGGCGCTTTTTTTGTTGGTTCTATCGCATCGATATAAGCATAATTTAACGATACCGCTTTCAATGGTAAATTAATATAGGAGGATCCATATTCTGCTCCAAAAGTGTCATACCGAATGACTCTTATTTTTATTAAAGGATTATAATCAGATGCGAGTTCATTGACTTGGGCATAAACAGTTACTGGGTGCCTCATACCGGCAGTAGTGGTATTAAATGCCGATGGAATCACTTTCACTGCCCATCCCTCTGGATACTCTGGCTTTAATAGAATTGAAGTATATCCTAATATTCCCTTTGGTATTCTATATACGTAAACCCACCAGGTTTGTGTCCAGAAATCAGAAAATATAATTTTATATAATGGATGTTTTGGATCTTTTTGCATTTCTTTTATTTCTGTCCAATTTAAACCATAATTATCGATAACTGTGAGGTGAATTGCAGTCCAATTCTTTTGAATACCTGGAATAATAAAATCATCAATCGTTGCACTGATTTCCGCTGAGGTTACAACCTCCTCCTGGGTTTCTTTCGATTGAACGAAAGCTGATCCACTTAGCAAGAGGAATAACGAAATACAGAGTAATGACATTAATAATCGTTTATCTTTACACATTGTTTTCCTCAGAGTGGAGCGAATTATGACTTTTTTCGTTTTTTCAGCAAGATTACGACTAACGTTAATGCAACGAATAGTAAAATCGGTTCGAATCCAGGAGCTGAAAATCCAACGCTATTCACACGTACTTGGACTGAATGTGGTGTTCCAGTAACAGGTGGTGCAGTCGGCGGGATTTTTTGTGGTGTGAAAATAACAGTAAACGTTCGTTGCTCGTTATGCCATCCAAAATTATACGGAGCTACCACTGAGAAGGTTACTGTTGCCTTTTGACCGGTAGCAATAATCGTCTCAGTTGGGGAAATCAACGGTGCCCAATCAGCCGGTGGATCCTGAACAACCCCGGTGACAATTATCTCTTTATTACCCAAATTCGTAATGGTTACTGGAAAATTCACTGCTTCACGAGGACCAACTTGTCGAACTGGATTCCCAATTTCGACAGCTATTAGAGGAATAAAATCTGGTTGGAAATTCAATGCTACTGAATAGTTAACTCCCCCTATTCTTCCAAGAGCTGGAGCAGATGCACTTATACCAATTGAATATGGTTGTGCTGGGGCCTGCATATACGGCGATATTATAACATCAGCATATGCAAAAGTCGGGGTAATATAGGGGTTTTCAATATATACATCTGGTGTGGCTAGATATATATTCGCCCAGTCTGGTTTATCTTGGATTGAGAGATGAATTATTTGAGGAAATACTATAAGAGATCCATAGACCCAAAGCCTTCCAAGAAATGGTATGTTTATAATATTAGCCGGGCCAGCGAATGAATATCCAATTTTCAATTTGATGTGGATGGAACTCTCAATGCTAATCGGAGTATTTAATGTTGCGAGACTTTCGTTGGAGATTTCAATACTAATAAGAGCCGGGTACGTCACAATTTTCGCTGATGCTGTTGTTGAATACGATGATAATAGGGATGAGGTAAAAAGGGTACCTACTAATATGAATCCAATAATAAAGGTAGCTTTTACCGCTCTCAGAGGTGTTGCCATTTCATACCACCATTTTATTTTGTTTATACACATATTACTTTCTTTTGTCAGTATTTAAAGCTTGTTGTACAGTTCTTCCTCGTTGTGGGAGTTGGTATGTACATGTTAATATATAACTTACTTGATATAAAAATATTTGCTTTAGAATAGATGATTTTTCGATAAAAAAGGAAAAAAGGAAGATACATGCAGTATCTTTTCTGCCGATAACAGGTGAAGAATACCCTGGTCTTACTCAATCATGTCGATTTTCGTGTCGCCTTCTTGTGTTTTTTTCGTTTTATCTGATCCCTTGTCCTTCTTTGTTGCGACTTTTCCAGGGAAATTTGAGAGAATAATAATATCGCCGACTGCATTGACCCATCGGTACGGAACAGCGACGTCGACGCTCCCTTCAACAAGCGATGGATTGGTGTTTGTGACAAGTAGGCTTCCAACTCTCTTTTCGTCCATCTCTAAAAACACGTTTTTGACATGACCAACATAGACCCCTTCACGAGTATAGACCGGTAATTTGAGAAAAGAGGTGACCTCTTCCGGCTTCCAAGTGTCTTTTTGCGTCATGTAATCAAAATACATTTACCTATATTAAAATGTGATGGTATTTCTGATTTTCTCTTCTTTTTCAGTTTATAGATACTGTACTGTTATCACCAATAGAATCGGCGTTCCGGTTTCGCCATTGTGAGATGGTGTAAATAGAAGTTCTATCGAGTGTGTCCCTTGAAATTGCTCTGGAGATAAAATGTGAAGCACTACTTGTTTTGTCGCTCCAACAGCGATAACAAATTGTTGTGGATCACTATTGATGGACCATCCTTCAATATTAGGGGTCGTTACATTTATTATTGCTTCTCCGTTTCCTTCATTTGTTACATTAATTGATAGATTTGTGATTGTGTTTGGTGGGGTGATTATCGTTGTTTGATTTGTAGTAACAATAATATAAGGCATCCATTGCACTAAAAAAGATAAAGTAGCACTTGATGTTGTATCTTGAATTCTATAGAGCTGAGGAGCTGTCGCTTTTAATAAAATTGAATGTAGTCCTGCAGGTGCTTCAGGATAAATATAAATTATAAGGGCTGCAGTTGCATAATGTGGAGTATTAGAAATATTATCAATATAAATATCTGGAGTTGTGAAATAGATATTTGCCCATGTCGGTGTGTTTTCTATTAAGAGCGTTATTATTTGAGGGAAATAAACAGGCGTCCCAAATAAAAATATATGTTTAAGGATTTTGAACGGAGGACGTAAAAGCCAACTGGGTACGACTACTGAATATCCTATGGTAAAATGGATAGTAGTAGCGGGGCCACCTGGTATTAATGAATGATTTAAAAAATCGTTACATTCAATACTTATTACAGCATTATATACAATAATTGGATTTGTTTCTTCGACCGCTTTCTTTTGAAGTACTAGATTTTGTAGTTCAGAAAAACTACTTGTAATAGGGACAAGTAGTATAAAAGATATCAATAACAAATACACAATTTTTTTCATTTAAATCTCCGAAATTATCTTATTTTAATTTTTCATATATTCTTTTTCCTATATGAACATATTTACAGTTTATAAAATAATAGTAACATCTGTAACGTAACAGTATAAAAAAAATTTTAAACTCCATTTCATCGTATACCATGAAAGGCTAAGAAGATGAGAGTTCTGTTTATATTACAATGACGCATGTTATAATATATATTTTTTCAATGTAAAACATTGCATTAGAAATAGAATCCTTTTTGAGTCCATATAGATTACACCTCCTAATGATCGTTGACGATACGAAAAAAAAAGTAAAGATATTCAAAGAACTCGAATGCTTACAGAATCGTGATTTTAGTTTTTCTAGTGGTCATATCCTGGGTTCCATGTGTACAGTACCACACCCGATTGCTCGAGAGGCGTACATCCAGTTTTTAGAGACGAATCTCGGGGATCCTGAACTATGCCCTGGGACTAAGGAAATTGAATCTCGATTCATCGCTTTTATTGCCACGCTTCTCCATGCTCCAAAAACATCGGTAGGACAAATAGTAAGTGGGGGAACCGAGGGAAACATCACCGCGATGTGGATCGCTAAACAAATATCCGGTAAAAAAGAAGTGATTCTCCCGGAAAGTGCTCATTTTTCCTTTCAAAAAATCGCGTCTCTCATGAACATTAAACTCGTGGAAACGCCATTGACCAACGATTATGTCATGGATATCACGAAAATGAAAAAGATGGTCCATTCGGGAACTGCTGCAATTATTGGTATTGCAGGTTCAACTGAACTTGGAACCATTGATCCGATCCCGGAGATGAGCGATATTTGTTCTGATGAGCATATCTTTTTGCATGTGGACGCTGCGTTTGGTGGGTTTGTCATCCCTTTCCTGAAAGAATTGCACTATAAGATGCCTGAGTTTGATTTCAAACTCAATGGTGTATCTACCATATCGATTGATTCACATAAGATGGGGTATTCCGCTATCCCTCTTGGGACTCTTATGATTCGGCAGAAACACTGGCTTGACAGCATCAGTGTGGAGTCTCCGTATATCAGCAGTGAAAAACAAGCAGGCATCCTTGGCACGCGGTCAGGAGCTCCGGTAGCTGCCGCGTATGCGGTCGCACAATACCTAGGACTTGAGGGATACAAAAAAATGGTGAAATCTTGCATGGATGTGACAAGGTATACAGAAAAACGAATCACGGAACTTGGACTGTCTCTTGTAATGAGACCAACGATGAATGTTCTGGGAGTACAGCTGAAAAAACCCAAGCAAATAGTAAAAAAACTCTCTGAGCAGGGGTGGCGGGTGAACAAGGTCGAACGGCTTTCCTGCATCCGATTGGTTCTCATGCCGCAAATCACAAAACAGATTATCGATGAGTTCATACCGGTT
>CAYGVY010000051.1:0-8071 GCA_964353435.1 uncultured Thermoplasmatales archaeon
CGATTGCGTTACCGGTTGCGTCAAAAACTTCTTTTCCAATTAACTCATTTGAGTTCCATATTTTCATCTATTAACACCTCACTTCACCGTATTTCCCTCGATATCTGTTGAATTGATTTAAATGTTTCTACTGTTAAGCTGTCTCATACCAACATGCCGCACTTCCATTGTAATTTTTTTTCCTTTGACTGAGACGTTTTCAGGCAGTAAAAACATCTTATCACATGAACGATTTTGGTTCAAACTTGTATTTCTTGCTTATTTTTTATGGATCTCATTTTTTCATAAATATTTCACCATTATAAGATATCGTAATGACATTTTTGTGTGCATTTCGATGGACTGTACAATCCTAAATAACATCCAAAGATACACAGTTTTTTACTTTTTTTTCTCCTTTTAAACAGGTATTAAAAAAAATTGAAAAACCGATGTGCGGAATGTGGGTTATTAGAAACAATTTTTCCTATCCAAAAACAATCCATAAAAAACCCTCATATGAAGAGGTTATCTGAATTTCTATAAAATTGTCTTTCATATTAAAAGGTAATGATCTCACACAGTATCACCCGTTATCCAAAAAGGGGAAAAACACCTTCTTAAGAATAATGAATACGGATCTAAGAAACAAAACGCCCAATGCATACTGGTGAGAATTACCTGGGCAAAACTTCGTTATTTTAAATCAATCAATAAAAAAATAAAATGGGGTCTGGTTTTCAAAAGTCGGGGAGGAAAGGCTTCCTATTACTTACGAACAATCAGACCCACAATAATAATATAATACGAACTGATAGATAAATGTTATCTCACCAAAATGCTAATATATGAGAAAAATGATTTAATACCGGGTGCACTAGACGAAGCTGAAGAGATTAATTGCAACATTAATCCCATTAATGTTGTGGCTGTTATTTGGATCCTGGTTTTATCTCTACTCGCAGGGGATTGCGCCAACTATTCTGGGGAGAATGAGCCAGGAAATTGTTTTTCCTTTCTGGGTATTTCTTTTGATTGCCATACCTGTATGCATTGTGTCGATGTTGATTTGCTATATTGTAATGGTTGCAAGAGAATTTGAACAGTCGTTGTCGAAGGAAAATTAGCTCAATTTTCTCTTCGAGGATACATGATGGTACCATATCTGAACTACTTGGAAAACACGACCAGTAGACCCTTGTTTATAGGAGTTCCTTTAACTTCTTTGCATCAGGATTAAGGATATGTTGTTTCTTTATATCAAAGAGCGTCTCTATCAGAACAAATCTCTCAAAGACATCAGGATATGCTATTTGAATTGAGTTACAAAATTGTTTTGCTTGTTTTATACCCGAAGCAGTGAAAGTAGTTATCCAGTCATATTCACCATGGATGTAGGAACTCGTTTCAATGATTATCCCCATTTTTGACATTTTACTTTCAAAACTTCTTGATAGTAGAGTATCTACAATTTTATCTTCAAATCCTTTTTGTTTTCGTTTCATGAGCAGTATGAAATGTTTTTGCCCTAGTTGCCCTTCATCAATTATGGCAGTATATCCCCAAATCATGCGGTTCTTTTCCAGTTGCTTGATGGTTCTCCACACTTTTTGTCTTGAGAAACCACAGTGTTTAGCAATTGTGTCAATACTTTCGTTCGAGTTTTTCTGAAGCTCTGCAAGGATCTTCCTGTCATCTTTAGCTAGCTGTTCCTTACTACTTTTTGCCATATGCCTTATCCATTATTATAGGTTTAAAACAATTACTTCTTTAAAAACATACCCTCTGCTCTTGAGAACCGCGGTATTTGGATGATATTCTCGATACTATTAAACCATTATGTTTGTTTTCTTGTATGTATGACGGTATATTCTCATTCTAGGTTGAGCTGTTATGAGCAGTGTCCAGCGAAGTTTAAGCTGCAGTATATCGACAAGGTAGAAACTGAGGTTGCAGAAAGCGTTGAGGTGTTTCTGGGGCGTCGGGTGCATGAGACTTTAGAGAAGCTCTATCGAGATCTTGGGTATCAGAAGATGAATTCTTTGGAGGACCTCCTTGGTTTTTTACGTTCTGAGTGGAAGAAGAATTGGTCTGAGGATATTGTTATTGTCAAGGACGAATATACCCAAGATAATTATCTGAAGATGGGGGAGAAGTATCTTTCTGATTATTACAGGAGGTATCATCCATTTACTCAGGGAAAGACGATAGCTCTTGAGGAACGGATTCTTATGGCGCTAGATGAGGCGGGTGAGTATAAGCTGCAGGGGTATATCGATCGGTTGACCGAGGTAAAGGATGGATGGTATGAAATCCATGATTATAAAACGAATTCCCGCTTGCCCTTGGCTGATTACATCCGGTCGGATCGTCAGCTTGCGTTGTATATGATGGGGGTGAAGAAACAGTATCCTGATGTGCAGCATGTGAAGTTGATTTGGCATTTTTTGAAGTTCGATAAGGAAATTGATTCTTCTCGGACTGATGAAGAACTTGAGAAATTAAAAGCTGATACGATCAGCTTGATTGAGAGGATTGAGCGGGAAGAAGCCTTTGAGGCATGTCCGTCTCTGCTGTGTGAGTGGTGTGAGTTTAAACCCGTGTGTCGTCAGTGGTCGCATTTGTATAAAATTAAAGAAAAACCAGCGAATGAATATATGACGGATTCCGGGGTCGTCTTGGTGAATCGGTACGGGGAGGTGAAAAGTAAGCAGAAACTGGTGAACTTGGAGTTGGATGCGGAGCTTGAGAAGCTGGAGGAAGCACTCATCAGGTTTGCTGAAAAAGAACAGGTTGATGTGGTGTTTGGGTCGAAGAATAAGGTACGGGTAACGGAGAGTGAGAAGTATTCGTTTCCAAGTAAGAATAGTAAGGAACGGGAGAAACTGGAAGAAATATTAAGGAATTATGGGAAGCTGGAGGAGGTTTGTCAGCTGGATACCGCTGCGCTCGGAAATAAGATCCAGCAGAACGAGTGGGAGCCGGATGTGATCGAGGCGTTACAAAAATACGTGGAGCTGGAGAAGAAGAAACGGCTGTATGTGAGTAAAATTCAAAAGTAAGAACTTAAGGTTTTTTTGAACACGAGTGAAATATCTTTTATTCGGAATACGATAAATTGTTTCTGTGTATGAAAAGGTGTACAATCACTCCGAGTTTCATAGCTAAATTTATCTACTTATAATTTCAACTAATGATGAATTTTACAAATCTTCAATACAAACGACAAAGCTCACCATTTTTAATATTGTATGGTGTAATCTTTTGTTGTCTTAGCGTTCCATGCCAAATCTTTAAATAAATCCCAGAGGGGGAGTCCAGAGTTATCAGTAAATCGAAGATGTGTCGATGGAAAAATATCAGTTAGTGTATTTAGCGGGTGAGGATCTCCAATTTTGTCTTTTGGAACTATCCATGTGATGGTGTTATCTTCAACATTGAAATTCCCATCACAATAGTCCCAAGATTTAAAATCATCATCGCCATCTATCGATTTCCCTATAACGAAACCACCAAACCCCGTGGGGTTGGCATGAACGCAGGTAATATAGTAATTATTATTAAATGTCCAATCTACATCATATATGGCTTCTAATCCTGTTTTTTCTTGCAGGGCTCTTATTTTTAGTGTTACATAGAGGTAATCCGGGTTCCCGATGTCTTCATGGAACCATGCTGATACTATGTCAGCGTACTTGAGATTATTTTGCAGCGGAAATGGAAAAATACCGAAGAGTTTAACATCAAAAATTCGATCTTCAAACTCTGGATTATCGGAATCTCCTGCGAGTACTTGCAAGGGAAGTACTGTTAGTATCAATAGCATAATAACCAAAATGCTTACCATTATTATTTTCATTTTTCCTCTCTCCCTATAATTTATTAATTAATCATACAAACTATCCATTTATTAATTTATTGGAATTTGTTTAAATAGTTGGACTTCTTTTTTTTATTACTATTAATCTTTATGATATAAATCGAGGATAATTATTTTTTGTTCTATCTTGGAATATGAATGAACAAATCGGAATAATCCGATATGGAGTTCTCGTGTTCCTTTTTTGGCGTATCTTATAGACTTTCCAATCCCAGGATGTTAAAGAATCTTTGCAACTTGTTTTTTTTTGGGGTGTTCTTTAATAATGACATCTTTGATTTTTCCTAGTGTTAGTAGGAAGATGATTCTCGCTGTACCCCCCTATGTTAATCCTCCTTTTTCCCTCATGCTGCTATATCCATCCTTTGCTATGATGATATGGTTTAACACATCAATCCCAACAATCCTTTTCACCTCACTTAAGAGCTTCGTCACTTCCTTATCATTCATACTAGGTTTGCACTCCCCACTCGGATGGTTATGGACGAGAATAACGGCATGGACGCTTGCTTTAATAGCAGGGTTGAATATTTCTCATGGATGGATCAAGGACGCATCAAGGATCCCCACCGATACGAGCGTCTCCTGGATGATTCGGTTCTTCGTATCCAAACACAATGCGTAGAAATACTCCTTCTTCTTCTCAGAAAGCGTGTCAACAAAATAATGGTACACATCCTCTGCGGTCTGAATCTTAGTGGTAAATCCATGCTGTTTTAAACGATTCGTACGACGGAACATCTCAAACATCGCACATATCCTCATTGCTTTGACGTCATCACCAAACGCAGACTCCAGTTCCACAAGCGAAAGCACTTCAAGCTTATGCAGATTACAGTCTTTCAGCATCCAACATGACAGATCTATTGCGTTTTCTTACCTGCTTCCGCGTCCAAGAACTATTGCAAGCAGTTCGGCATCAGAAAGAGCAGAGGCTCCTTTCTTTTTTAACCTAGCCCCAGGTCTCTCAAACCATGGCATCTCCCAGACTTTCATAAAAAAGAGAACTATTTATTTATACTTATATTTTTTGATGTAGCCCGAGAGAAAGAGTGGCATTATTCCTTCATTCATGGTTAATATAATTTACGGGTCATAATACGATATTATCTGAAAATTCAAATACTGCATGGTTATTCAAAGTCCTCTATTGTTTTTAAGAGTCGATTTCTTTGTACTCCTCGTAGGCTCTATTAAGGAAAGAAATGTATCCATCAGGATTGTCTGCTTTCATTGCAGTGATTGCATCTTTTTGATATAATGATGCATTGTGAAAATGATGAAGATTTTCATCGGTAAGATTTTCTCCGAGATATTTCTGGTAGAGACGAAACACTATCTGTGTCAACACAAACGCATAGTCTGCAGTAAGTCGATTTATGGAGACGACTGCTTCACTAAACATCTGGGATTTACTTCCCGATTTACAGTCAACATAAAAAGGGAACACGTTGATATTATCAATCCATAACCAACGTTCTTCTCCTTTCATCAAAGGAAAAATGTAATCTTTTTTTGTGTCTTTCTCGTCTTTCGGATAACATACTCGATTGACGACCTGTCTTTTTGTTTCATACGGTGTTTTTCCCCCCGTTGTTTCCACTAAAACCCATCCATAGCCTGGACAATAGTATTCAACCATGTAATGCATTTGCGTCCAGAATCCTTGATCATTATTCACGAGAAGAACTCGCGCGGGAATGTCATATATCCTAAAAAAGGCACATGCCAAGTGGGATCGCCCAACATTCTCTCCATTGATCAAAAGTGTTGTCCTGGCGTCTTGAGAGAGTAAAAGCCCTAAGTTAAGTTCTAGTACAAACAATCCAAATCGATGATTTCTGATAAATGGTGCTATTCTCTTCGCATATCGAATAAGGTTATCACTCATACCATATAATTGTCTTGCTTTATGTCTGATAAGAAGGCTGTGTAGTTGGACTTCTTTCGTTGAAGCAAGCCATATCTTGGTATCTTCCGGTAGCTGGTATTTTTTAGGAATTTTAACATAGGATGGGAGGTCGCTGAAGTCATGATTTTTTACCAGGACCCAGCAAGAGAAATGAAGTAAAACACTTTCATCTTTCTCCATGGCTCCTATCGTGAAATTGATGATTTTATTGGGTTCATTGGTATCATTCTTTATCTGATAATGTATGATGTCTGACGTAGTACTATCATTGTAGATTTCTAGCATGAGGGGGACTTGATATTGATAGTCTGGTGGAAATGAGAATCGGATATGAAATGTCCCGACATCTGCTGATGCATTAACATACAGATAGTGCTCAACACGCAGTAAATCAAGTTCTTGATTATCTTTTGACGTTGGAAGGTTTGTGTATGTCTCAGGAAATGATCCCTCGAAAAAAGAAGTCTCACTACCTACGAGCGGAGAGACAATCAATACGAAGAAGAGAGAAGAGATACTTACCGCTATCAGTTTATTCGAGAGAAGCGTATTTTTATGTGTTTTCGTTTTCATAAATCTATTTACTATTAGTTTATATACTATTTATATTTTCTCGCTTATATAATTATGGATCGTACATCTGTTAAATGGTTCCGTTGGCCAGTTGGTTTAATAGTATACCTTATAGTCCTTCAAATTAGGAGCATAGCCCTGAATTGGTATGGGTCCTTGTATCGGAAGTCTATGGATATGTGCTGATAATCAGTTACTTCGTCATGTTGGTTGATTTTGGCTTTTATCAAAATAGGTAAACTGTGTAGAAAAAGGAGACGTGTTAAGGACTAAGAAGGATATTTGTCACCATGAAAATACGATTAAGGATGACATGAAAAAATCCCAGCATAGCGGAGAGAAACGGTGTGTTGTAACAGGGCATGATGATGGGTAAGGGGTCTGACCAAGCGCTTTCTGCCCCGGTGGCATCTTTTGCTTTTACTTTGATTCGATAAATGCTTTTTTGTGTCCAGGTGTGTGTTGCAGTGCATTCTTGTCCTGTTTCATAGGGACCTAGCCAGATGCTGTTTGTTCCGTCACCCCAGTCAAATAAATAGGATATTTGATCTCCATCGCTGTCAGTGGAGCTGGTAGAATAGGTGTAGCTCTGCCCAATGGTTCCTTCTGTGTTTCCTTGGGGTGTGGTTGGTTTGGTTGGCGGGTTGGAGATATTAAACAATGATGGGATGGAATAGATGTGATAGTCGGATTGGAGCTCTTCGGTGAGGTTCAATATTTTTACTTGGTTGTAGTTATGTTGCCAGTACAGGTAAATGATTTGTTGTGGGAGATTATACACCGTAGAGAATTGCGTGGGGTAGTCTCCTTCCTGGTGGGTTGCGTCACAGATGGAGGTGAAGAATTCAGGTGATATGGTGGTGGTGTTTTCAAACATTGCAACGGCGGTGTTGTATCGCCAGCAGGGATAAGGTGGGTCTGTTTGTGAGAACCGGAAGTTGGTCACGACCTGGTAAAAGTTTTGTTTGATGTGAACAAGATCGCCTTCGATGATCACTGATGTACCTGCAGTATCAGAGACCATGAGTTGCATGGTTTCTAAAAAATCAAGGTTGTATTGACCAAAGACTTCAAGGACGTCTTCAACTGTTGAACATTCTTCCATGCATTTGTACATGAGATATCTTGGTGGGCGTGGTTTCTGTGTTGAATTATGTACCTCGAGAAATGAGGTAGATGCTGATGCAAAGAACAGGCCTTGGTCGTTTAGACCGGTTTGCCACCAGAATTGTTTCCAGCCGGCGTACATTCGTCCGTGTTTTCCGTTTTCCGCTGGATAAAAGACGATGTAGGTGTCAGGGTCTGAATAATCACCGTTATTGCCTGAAAGAGTCATGGTTCCATCATTTGCGCTGAAAATAGTACAGGCTAGTGTGGAAGTTTGAAGAACTAATAGCAGGATGACGACTACAGTTAGTTGTATGGATTTTCTCATAGGTTCCCTATGAAGAGAAGAGTTGTTTTTATTAATATAAATGTTTTTGTTGGTTTTTAAGATAAAATGCAAAAAATATCGCGTATTTGTTTTTTTATATAAAAATATAGAAGGATGAGATTGTTCTGTAATTTTGTATTGTGAAGGGATTGTTTGATTTATTCTTGATCAAAGATGAAGAGTTCATCTATTGTTGTTTGGAGAGCTTTTGCGATATCGTGCGCTAATTTAAGGGAGGGATTGTAGTTTCCTTTTTCGATAAAAAGAATTGTTTCTCGTCGGACTCCTATCT
>CAYGVY010000052.1:0-8047 GCA_964353435.1 uncultured Thermoplasmatales archaeon
TTATCAAAGATATAGAGAGTAGGTACTCCCGCTGAAGCGTAGGTGTTTTGAATGGTTCCTTGCAAATCATCCAAACCAAACGTCCAGTCTAACGTCATGTTAACCTGGTTTTTGAAGGCATCGATAGTATCTTGAAGCATGGATGCGGTTTCTCCACTTGATACCCAGACGTCTATCGAAAGGATAATGACATCATTTTTTGAATAATTTTCTGATATCTTTTTCAACTCAAACATCTGACGCATACATGGTTGACAGTTCACCGCCATACAATCAAGCACAATAACCTTTCCATAAAAATCACTTAGATGTTTCGTCTCACCGTCTAGAGATGTAAACGAAAAATCTTCGCCAGTATTGTTTTTTTCTTCTGTACAGCCAGCGAAAACTGTGAGAAAAAAAAATAGAAAAACAAGGAAAAGGACAGGCGGCTTTTTTATTCCTGAAATCATCATCACCAAACAAATATTTATAGATGAGGTTTCAATTTCTGGATGAGCATGTCTTTTGGCATTGCACCAACGAACCGATCGACTAAAGCCCCGTTTTTAAACACCAGCAACGTCGGTATACTCATGATTTTATGTTTCATCGAAGTCTGCGGGTTTTCATCAACGTTCAGCTTCCCGAACACGATTTTTCCTTTCATTTCTTTTGCAAGTTCCTCGATGACTGGTCCGATCATTCGGCAAGGACCGCACCAGGGCGCCCAGCAATCAATCACAATCGTCGGATATTTTTTCATCGTCTCATCTATATCGGCATCAAGAAGGTGAATTGGGGTGTCTGGCCATTTTTTTTCCATAGTTTTTCCTCCAGTCATATATTGTTTCTTTAGTTGCTCAAGTTTTTTCTTTTTAATTACTTCTAGATCATCCATTTATCCTCGAATAGCAATATCTCCCTAATTAATATTTTGACTAAAAAAAAGACAGAAAAAACCTTATTTAAGTGTATCCTGGAGCCACTTTCTGATTCTGAGGTATCCTACCTTTTTTTCTCCGTCAAGCCAGAGGATGGGTGCGGTTTTCTGAAGATCCTCAAACACGTTATGGGATTTCGCCAGACTAAAATCCTCGTCACGCCACTGGTTCAGGTCATGAGGGAAGGTAACGATGTCGATATCATTTCTCCCGGCCAGTAACTCTTTTGTTTCCTGGCATTTGATGCAATGTTCTAAAGAGAACAAGATGGGTTTTGTAATAGGAGCACCTCACTAACGATTGTACATTCTCCCACTATTGTGGAAATGTTAAATGACTGAGTTTGTTTTATAGTTTGCTCTACAAGTGAATTCTGAGTGACAAAACTATTTCAACTCTTTTCTTTATTCTGCCCTGGAAAACATATGATTGAAAATCATAAGGTTGTCAGAGATCCGATTCATGGTGATATAAAAATCACCGGAATACTGGATGATTTACTTAAGACTCCTGAGGTACAACGTCTGCATAACATTAAGCAACTCGGATTTGCCCACCTGGTCTTCCCTGGAGCACATCACACCCGATTTGAGCATTCCCTTGGCAGCTCCATGATCGCATCTCAAATTGCCGACATCCTTGGTCTGAAAGAGATTGAAAAGAAATTGATCACCTGTGCTGCTCAGTTACATGATATTGGTCATGGCCCGTTCTCGCATACCTTGGAATCGATTCTGATGGAGAGATTTGGCGTTGATCATGTCGATCTCACGGAGAAACTGATTCTTGGGAATTATGATATTTTAGACGTAAAAGAACAACAGTTTATTTCCGCACCTAAAGTACATGAAATCCTTGATAAGCACCAGGTAAATAAAAAAGATATCGTCAATATCGTCCGAGGGAAACTATCGAAAAAATCATACCTCAGTCAACTCTTGAATAGCACGATTGATGTTGATCAATTAGATTACCTCATGCGTGATGCATACTATACGGGTGTTGCGTACGGGATGATTGACCTTCAGCGACTCTTGCAGACGATCATGATTCATAAAGGGAATTTGACGATGATGCGTAAAGGCGTCAATGTCGTAGAAAACATTCTCATGGCGCGTGCATTAATGTATTCATCCGTGTATTTTCATAAGACCGTGCGCATCCCAGAACTCATGTTGTCAAAAGCGCTGGAGGAAATACCAGATGCGGAGCCGTTTGAGTTTTTCCGGATGACTGATGCTGAGATCATGACCTCACTAAAGACCATGGGCCCGTTTCAACAGGAGATTATCACGCGCCTGAAATATCGTGATCTCTTCAAACAGGCATACGCGGTCTCACTGCAGGATTTAGATAAACAAGGAATCAATGTCGTGAAGCGGCTTGAGGATGTGTCGACCCGGCGGGAGAAAGAATGCGAGTTGGAGGACGTGTTCCACATCCCCAAAGGTCATATCATCATCGATATCCCACGTCCTGAGTTATTACGAGCCGAACCACGAATTAACAAAACCGATATCCAGGTTATGGATAGAAATGAGATAAAGACTTTGGATGATTTTACCCCTGTCGCTAAAGCGATTCGTTCACGTATTGCTCCGGATTGGGCAATCATGCTTATCACCGATGAGAAATATCGAAAGATTGTCGCCAAAAAAGCAGAGAAAATCTTATTTTCTTAGAGAATAAGGAGAGAATGGGGAAGTTTGAAGGTGGTGAGGAGAGATTAAAAAAAATTTTGCCTCCCCCATTCTTGGAGTTGATAAGGAGAGATAGTATATAAATTTTTTTATAGAATTAATATATATTCTATAAATACCTTCCGATAAATTCCTCTTTTCCTTAGAGAGTGTATCAAAAAAATTTGTTGATTTATAAGGTCCTTTTAATAGAATTAATAAGCATGTCAATCGTTAAATGAACCACGTCAGTTGAAGAAATATAGTGTCCAGCGAACATGTTTGCAAACAACAATCGTTCGTCATCTGCAAACCCGAGGAGATCTGCAAATACGTTTGCCGCGTTCCAAGCATCACCTGCACCAGTGGATCGGTGGACTATTGAGAGAGACATGGTAGGTACAACAATAAAAGTGTCACGGATCGAACCAGAAAAAAGAGATGTATGTAAATCAATACGTGCCGGTATCTTCTTCTTCAATAATACTGCAGCAGAAATCATTTCCTCTTGTGTTTTATTGGAACTGTTACTGTAATATCGTAGTTCATTTTCATTGAGTCCAAATATATCCAACTGAGGATTCATCAACACCTTATTTATCAGCTCAGGGATATCATGTAATCGAGGGGAGGGATCACCAGAGTCAAAGAAAGTTCTCACCCCCTGTTTCTTTGCAATCTCAAAGACCTTGCAAGCAAGATCGGTGCCAGAGCGATTTAGATTCCAGTTTGTAACCCCGACAAGATCCGCGGATGCAATCAGCTCGCGATCATGATCATTCAGCAGCTCAAAGCTAAAGGTAGTAACCGACCCAGGATCCCCAATCATGACGTTTGCATGATGTTCCTGAAATTCAAGTGCGGTAGTGATCGCAAGGTTTCCATCGGTTTTCACACCAGAAAGGTCCACACCGCTGTTTCCTAAAAAATACTGTAAAAGATGCATACCTAATGGATCGGTGCGACAGATCAAATGAGCGCTGATACCAAGTCGTGCGAGCGCGAGAGCGGTATTCGCAGCGTTTCCCCCCTGAGTAATCCGCTGTGCAATCCCAGGGAGGTTTCCGCCTCCTTGTGCTGCAACAGTTTTTACCGCATTACATGTCTTTTCTACCGTATCTAAGGATACGAAATGATCGGCAAAGAAATCAGGAAGCATCACCACATGGAACGTCGAAATTTCCTTTCTATCAAGACCTTGTAGTGTCTGTAGTAATCGTTTCTGAAGGGAAGACTTCATTCACACACCACCAACAGTATCATGCACCCTCTATTTTAGCTTAAACGCTTTACTTTTTTTATATTTTTGACCTGAAAAACAATAAAAAACCGGCCATTTAGAGAAAACTATATATATGATGTCCGTACAGATATAGTGCGAAAAAATTTAGAAAACAAATGACAGGAAGCGATCATAAAAGGGCATGAAAATGGAAAGGAAAGAATTTTTATGACAATTATAACACTAGATGACCTATCAAAAGCCATTGCACACCGTGTCGGTATCGACATCGAGGAAGCACGGCGTGACGCAGGGTTCGTCATGGATATTTTTGGATTTGACGACCGCGTCATCGACAACGTGCTTGATCCTGAGGATCGACAGCTGTTCTACATCCTTGAAGAGGAAGGCATGCTGACGACCGAACGGGAAGAAACCACGTTGTACGACGGTCGGGAATGGCGTACCCATTACTGGCGTCTGAAAAAAGATACGATCTCCCGATACTCCAAAGAGATTGGCTCGGAGCGCAGCGCGCTCATTGTCGATAAGAAACAGCCAAAGAATATCTCTGATGATGATATCTACGGCACCATGGATGACGAGATGTGGGTGACAACCCGGAAAATAGGGTAAACACCATCTTTTTTATTTTTTTTACCAATAAATTTCTTTTTTAATAAACTTAATAAGTTACTTGGGGTTGTGGATTTCCTTATATTATAGTTTCTTTAATGGGTGAGTGTATGACAAAACGAAAGAGTATCATAAGTTCAGAATCTGTTACCGAAGGACATCCTGATAAAATGTGCGACCTGATATCCGACGCGGTACTTGATGAAGCACTCCGACAGGATAAAAACTCCCGAGTTGCTGTAGAGACTGCAACAAAGAACGGAGGCGTCATGATTTTTGGTGAAATGACCACAGATGCCTACATCGACATCCCGCATGTGGTCCGCGACACCATCAAAGGAATCGGGTACACCAAATCAGAATACGGCATAGAATGGGAAACATGCTCAGTTTGGGTCCAGATTACAGAACAGAGCCCCGATATCTCCCAAGGAGTCACTGCAGGAAAAGGCCTGCATAAAGAGCAAGGCGCAGGCGACCAAGGTATGATGTACGGATATGCCTGCAACGAAACCAAGGAATTCATGCCACTGCCGATTCTTCTGGCGCATAAACTAACCAAACGATTATCAGAGATCCGAAAAAGTGGTCGAATTTCGTACCTGCGGCCGGATGGTAAATCACAAGTCTCGATTGAATACGATGAAAAAGGTAAACCCGTTCGAGCCCATACGATTGTTGTATCGACACAACACGATGGTGGTGTCTCCCATGACAGGATACGAAAAGATGTAATCGAAATGGTGATTAAACCCGTCTGTAAAGAATGGATAGATAAAGATACCGTTTATCATGTAAATCCAACAGGTGCATTTATCCGTGGTGGTCCGTACGCGGATGCTGGATTGACTGGGAGAAAGATTATAGTTGATACCTACGGGGGCATCGGCAGACATGGGGGCGGTGCATTTTCCGGTAAAGATCCGACAAAAGTCGATCGTAGTGCTGCCTATGCCACACGGTATATCGCAAAAAACATTGTCGCCTCAGGTATTGCAGATAAATGTGAAATCCAGTTTGCCTATGCGATCGGAGTTGCAGAACCAGTTTCCATTAATATCGATTGTTTTGGGACAAATAAAATTTCCCTTGATGCTATCGAGGCACTCATCCGAGAATTTTTCCCCATAAAACCCGCAGATATTATCGATCAGCTTGACCTGCGTCGACCGATCTTTAAGAATACCGCTGCCTATGGACACTTTGGACGGGAAGACCCCGATTTCACCTGGGAGAAACTCGATAAGGTAAAACTTTTAAAAAACGAAGCAAAGATCTAAACCGTCTCAATTTCTCCTTTTTTTTTTATTATTAAAGTAAGGAACGTAGGATATGTAATTAAAAAAATAAACGGTTTTACAAGATGGTTATCATTTATCAGTTATTAATCAGTGACATCCACCTTATATAACACATGGTGTTTTGGGCATTCCATTTTTCCATACACTTTCTTAATGGTGTAGATTTTTCCATTTTGAAGTGCGGTGCTGGTACAGATTTCAAAAGAGTCGCATCCGATGTTCTTGCATTCTTTTTTTTCCACTATTGTCGTTGCTCTCTCTGTGAGTTCTTTTGTAATCGCAACAGTTAGGGGGAGTTCTTCGACTTCGACTACGATAACTTTTCCCTCATGGATGCCGCACTCATGGTGTTTATCTCGTAGTTTTGTGATGCGATATTTCCGTCCTGGTTTCAGGTTAAAACACACTGTTTTCAGTTGACAGTTTCTGCATTCACTGTTTGAACCAAGGTAGGTAAATTCTTCCCCTTCGACGGCGAGTTGTTCGCCAACAAGTGTAACAAGAACCATTATATCACTCCAGTTATCTTCGCTAGTTTCTTTGCGGCATCCTCGGTTAATCCTAGTTCACCAAGGATCGTATATCGATCAGGGCGTATCTTCTGCGCGCCCATGAGCGCCTGGATAATTTTTTTCTTAGGGATGTTCAATTCTTTCGCGGTGGTCGGGGCACCAATCATTTTTAATGCATCACGAATTAGTTGCCAGTCACCTCCATGCAGGTACATCATCATGATAGAACCTACTCCACACTGTTCTCCGTGTAACGCTTTTCCTGGTGCAGTGGAATCAAGCATATGCGAAAACATATGTTCAGCACCGGACGCGGGGCGAGTGTTTCCAGCAACGCTCATGGCTACCCCTGAGACGACCATGCATTTTATTGCCTGCCAGACTGCTTCTTCGAGTCCTGTGCGAATATCCTCCGCTTTGTCAAGTAACAGTTGAGATGATGTTGTTGAAAGTGATGCAGCAAAGGTACTGAATTCTTCGTCCTTTAATCGATGAGCAAGCTCCCAGTCTTTGACTGCGGTAAGGTTTGATATCACATCAGCGCACCCTGAGGCAAGCATGCGATAGGGCGCTTTCATAATGACCGCGGTGTCGGCAAGGACTGCCATGGGAGATACCGCTGATTTTGAGATGGAGCCTTTTTTATCTTTCAACGAGGCACGTGGTGACGCCATCCCATCATGTGATGCTGATGTCGGGACGCTTACAAAATTCATTGAAAGCTCATAGGTTGCACATTTCGTGACATCGATGACGGAGCCGCCGCCGACGCCGAGTAAGAAATCGGAGCTGGTCTTCTTGGCTTCTTTAATAACGGTGTTGACCTCTCGGATCGTGGGCCATGCGGGGAGAACATCTCGTTTGATTAAGGGTAAAGAGAGGACTACCATGTTGACCTCATACCCAGCACTAGAAAGGATCTTTTCAATCCGGTCACCAGATATTTTTTTGGTATTCTTATCGCAGACAAGCAGCACGTTGGTACTGGGTGCGAGGTGATTGCAGATTCCCTTGATCTGATCTGTTGTGTTATGACCAACGATGACTTCCCTGGGGAAAATCATGGTTTTGAATTTAGTAAATCGCTCCATGGTAGATTCAGGGGAGTAAACTGCAGGTTTATTATATTATTCTTTTGTCGAACAGTGGTCTTATGTTTTACTTTATAAAGGCGCCTCTGCCTGTAACCCCTTCGATGTATTTTTATCTAATAAAAACATTATATTCGATATTAATTTATCCCTTTAAGCTAAATAAATACAATTTCCTCTGTAAAAAGGATTTTTTAGGTAATGACATAGATATCTAAGACATCTATTGATGATTTGTTGTGGTCGTTTGTTGCTTTGACCTTTAGTGTGTGGAGCCCCTGGGTCGTTTGGAGTTGCCAGTTGAATGGTGCTTCCGTGTCAACGGATTGCGAGATATCATCAAGGAAAAATTCAACGGAATTGGCATTTTCGGTCGTTACCTGCACCGTAAGCTTTCCTAGTATCCGTGCAACTGCTTGCTGTATAGGGAGTTTTTTCAAAAGTGTTGAGATTCCTAAACCAAAGAAATAGGTGTGATAGTAGAGCGGTGTTTCAAGGTGTACTCTCGGGACATCTGGTTTGAGGTTTCCATAGACTCCGTCGATGTACATGACACCGGTGCCGTTGCCGTACCATTCTGCTATCATGTCTGCATCATAGGACATGCGGAACCAACCATCCTCTCCCCATTTTGTACCCCAGCTGTTTTTTACAATCCAACAGTTCTTACTATCATCATATCC